>CBFHOD010000010.1:0-2702 GCA_965657365.1 Flavobacteriaceae bacterium | reverse complement strand
CTCTTTTAGTAATATCGGGCCAACAATCATGAGTGGTCGAGTTGCAGATATTGATGTAAATCCAAATGATCCAACGGAGTTTTATGTAGGGTACGCATCCGGAGGGTTGTGGTACACGAAAAACAACGGAACTTCTTTTAGGCCAGTTTTAGACAATAGTCCTACCCAAAATATTGGAGACATTGCTGTAGATTGGAACAACGGTACTATTTGGGTTGGAACAGGTGAAAAAAACTCTTCAAGATCCTCATATGCGGGAATAGGGATGTTAAAATCTGACAACCAAGGAAAAACTTGGGAGCATGTTGGGTTATCAGACTCTCATCATGTGAGTAGAATTGTTATAAACGCAAACAATCCTAAAGAAGTCGTGGTTGGCGTTATTGGACATTTGTATTCACCTAATGAAGAACGAGGAATTTTTAAAACAATTGACGGAGGAAAGACATGGGAAAAAACATTATTTATAAATAATGATACTGGAATTATAGATGTTGTAGTTGCTCCTGAAAATCCCAATGTATTGTATGCGGCTTCTTGGGAGCGAGAACGAAAAGCTTGGAATTTTGATGGAGATGGAAATAATTCTGCCATTTATAAAAGTATAGACGGTGGGGATACCTGGAAAAACATTTCTAATGACAATGGATTTAGAAATGGAGATGGTGTTGGAAGAATTGGATTAAGTATTTATGATGAAAACACCGTATATGCTTTACATGACAGTCAGTTTAGAAGAGCTTCTCAAGAGCAGAAAAAACTAGCTTCTAGTACTTTAACGAAAGAAGACTTTAAAAAGATGTCTACAGACGAATTCTTAAAATTAACTGATAAAAAATTAAACAATTACTTAAAGGCAAATCGTTTTCAAGAGAGATATAGCTCAGTATCTGTTAAAAAAATGGTTCGGTCAGGAGATGTAGAGCCTTTAGATTTAGCCAAATATGTAGAGAATGCAAATACCTTGATGTTTGATACTCCTGTTGAAGGAGCTGAGGTTTTTGTTACTACAAATGGAGGGAAAAATTGGAATAAAACACATGAAAATCATATCGATGGTTTGTATTCTTCTTATGGATACTATTTTGGAGAAATTCGTGTAGACCCTCAAGATAAAAATGCTATTTATATATTGGGAGTCCCTATTTTAAAATCTAAAGATGGTGGAAAAACATTTACCTCTATTGGTAAAGAAAATGTGCATTCAGATCATCAAGCCCTATGGGTAAATCCAAAAAGAAAAGGACACCTTGTTGAAGGAAATGATGGAGGGCTTAACATTTCCTATGATGATGGAGCACATTGGGTAAAATTAAATTCACCTTCAGTGGGGCAGTTTTATGCTATTTATGCAGACAATCAAAAACCATATAATGTGTATGGAGGTTTACAAGACAATGGTGTCTGGACAGCGACTCATAACGCTAAAATGAATAACAGATGGCACCAAACAGGACAAAACCCTTACACATCAATTATGGGAGGAGATGGTATGCAAGTTCAGGTTGATGATAGAAACCCATCGATTGTATATACAGGCTCTCAGTTTGGCAACTATTTTAGATTGGATAGGAGCAAAGGAGAAAGAATCTACATCCAGCCCAAACACGTCCTAGGAGAGGCACCCTACAGGTTCAATTGGCAAACTCCAATTCTCTTATCAAAACATAACCAAGATATTTTATATCTAGGAAGTAATAAATTACACAGAAGTTTAGATAAAGGGGATGCTTGGGAAACAGTTTCTGACGATTTAACTACAGGAGGGGAAAAAGGAAATGTTCCTTATGGAACATTAACTACCATATCTGAGTCTCCATTTCAATTTGGATTACTATATACGGGTTCAGATGATGGCTACGTTCATGTGTCTAAAAATGGAGGAGGTTCTTGGGAGCGTGTTTCAAACTCTTTTCCGAAAGGGTTATGGGTGAGCAGGGTAATTGCTTCACAGCATAAAAAAGAACGAGTATATGTAACCTTAAATGGGTATAGATTTGATGACTTTACAGTGTATGTCTACAGGTCTGATGACTATGGTAAAACTTGGACGAATATTTCTAATAATATTCCAACATCACCAGTAAATGTAATTCGTGAAGATTCTGAAAATCCAAATTTATTGTATGTTGGAACAGATAATGGGGCTTATGCTTCTTTTAATCAAGGTAAAGAGTGGTCGCTTTTTCAAAAAGGATTACCCAATGTAGCCATTCATGATTTAGTTATTCAGCCTTCAGCTAAGCATTTAATTTTGGGAACACACGGAAGGAGTTTATATAAAGCAACTATTGCTCCACTTCAATTGATGACCTCAGAGGTCATGGCAAAAGAAGCTCATGTTTTTCCAATTTCAACGATTAAAAAAAGTAGAACATGGGGAAATTCATGGGGTAGATGGTCATCGCCATTTATTCCAAAAATTTCAATTCCATATTATTTAGATAGTTCAAAAAAAGTAACAATAAATATTTATAAAGATGAGTTATTAGTAGCGTCCATACCTAAAGTTTCAGCTAAAGGATTTAACGAACTTAGTTATGATCTTTCTTTTTCGGAAGAGGGGCGAAAAGCATATTTAAAAAAGTTCAAAGAACAGTCATTAAAAGCCGCTAAAAATGGTACATATTTTTTACCTAAAGGAGTTTACACCGTTAAAATAGCATCGTCTACTGAAGTTTTTGAAATACAGTAGACGATAG
>CBFHOD010000009.1:45083-52862 GCA_965657365.1 Flavobacteriaceae bacterium | reverse complement strand
TTATGAAGATCTAACGTAGCATAATTTTCATCGGACATATTTCCAACTTTAAATTCTGAAAATATATCTTCTGAAATAATTCCAGCACCAATAGACTTCTGAATTTCAACTTTTAATTCAGCTACAGAACCAATACAAATTTCCTCTTTCTTATCCTCTGTTCTCCAGATAGGTAGGGGAATACCCCAATAACGAGAACGAGATAAATTCCAATCATTTGCATTTGCTAACCAGTTTCCAAAACGTCCTTCTCCAGTTGAGGCTGGTTTCCAGTTAATCGTTTTATTTAACTCGTGCATGCGATCTTTTACATCGGTAACTTTAATAAACCAAGAATCTAATGGGTAGTACAAAATAGGTTTATCTGTTCTCCAACAATTTGGATAACTATGCTTATATTTCTCAACCTTGAAAGCCTTATTCTCTTGTTTTAACTTGATGGCAAGTTCAACATCTATAGATTTTTCTGGTGCTTCACCATCTTTATAATATTCATTCTTAACATACTTCCCTCCAAATTCACCAAGTTCTTTTACAAACTTACCTTGTAAATCTACTAATGGTACTAAGTTATCGTTCTCATCCTTAATGAGCATTGGTGGAATTTCAGGTGTTGCTTGTTTTGCAACTAAAGCATCGTCTGCTCCAAAAGTAGGAGAGGTGTGAACGATTCCTGTTCCGTCTTCTGTAGTTACAAAATCACCAGAAATCACTCTAAATGCGTTTTGAGGATTATTGTTAGGTAGAACATATTGTAATAATTGCTCATATTTAATCCCTACTAAATCTTTTCCAACAAACTCATTAATAATGAAAAATGGAATTTTTTTATTTCCTGATTTGTATTCCTGTAAGCTTTCAATATCATCTACTTGAAAATTATTTTTCCCGCCAAATTGTTTGCTTACTAACTTTTTTGCAAGAATAACTTTTGTTGGCTCAAAAGTGTATTGATTAAAGGTATCTACCAATACATATTCTATTTTTGGCCCAACGGTAAGGGCTGTATTACTGGGTAATGTCCATGGTGTTGTTGTCCAAGCTAAAAAATAAATATTCTCTTCATTTAGTAAAAAGCTTGGAAGCGTATCTTTGATTGCTTTAAATTGTGCAACAACTGTAGTGTCTGTAACATCTTGGTAAGTTCCTGGTTGATTTAATTCGTGTGAACTTAATCCAGTACCTGCTTTTGGGGAATATGGTTGAATTGTATACCCTTTATACATTAAACCCTTTTCATATATCTGCTTTAACAACCACCAAACACTTTCCATATATTTAGGTTCATAGGTAACATACGGATCATCCATATTTACCCAATATCCCATTTTTTGTGTAAGATTGTTCCAAATGCCAGTATAACGCATTACCGCTTTTCTACAAGCAGCATTATACTCTTCTACAGAAATCGTTTTCCCTATATCTTCTTTAGTAATTCCGAGCTCTTTTTCAACACCTAATTCAATTGGAAGTCCATGAGTATCCCAACCTGCTTTTCTTTTTACTTGAAATCCCTTCATGGTTTTATAACGTGGAAAAATATCTTTGATAGCTCTTGCTAATACATGATGAACTCCAGGTAATCCGTTAGCTGACGGTGGGCCCTCAAAAAAAACATAGGGTTTATTTCCTTCTCGGGTAGTCACACTTTTTTCAAAGATGTTATGATCTTCCCAATATTTTAGCATTTCTTTTGCTACATTCGGTAAGTTAAGTCCTTTATATTCAGGAAACTTTGTACTCATAAATAACTATTTCTAATAAGATTGCGAAAATACATATTTTCCCTTAATTCCATATCGTTGTTTCAGAAAAGAATTGTAGTAAAACTAAGTTCTTGACTAAGGTTGCAAGCTATAATATAATTTTGAAAAAATTAACTCTAAAGTAAAATTAGCTTATCCCTCGCTCATTTTTTATCGACTCATAGGCCTCTTGAATTTTTTGAAACTTCTCTTTAGCACCTTTTAGATGTTCTTCCCCCAGGCCAATTAATTTATCAGGATGATATTTTTTGACCATTTTCCTGTACGCAGTTTTTAATTCTGAATCCGTTGCTGATGTTTCAAGTTCTAAAATTTTATAAGCACTATCTGAAGAGTTATAAAACATGGCTTTAATAGATTCAAAATCATATTGATTGATGTATAGATATCCTGCAATTTTTCTTATTTCATTGACTTCAACCTCAGAAACGTGCTCATCTGCTTTAGCAATTCCAAATAAAAAATGTATTAACTGAAGTCTGGACGAATGTGGCATATGTTGACGTATCTGAAAACAAACTTGTCTTGCATAAACTTGCTTTTTCATTACGCCTTTGAATAATTGAAAAGCCTTATTCGCTCTTGCTTTTCCATACATGCCAACAAACTGATTTCTAACAAAGTTTAATTCTCTATTGTCTACTTTACCATCAGATTTAATAACAATAGAAGCTAATATTAATAAACTGATTTCAAAATCACCACTAAGCGTTTGTTTTTTTTGCCTATGAGATTTGTTTTGGTATTCTCGTTGCTCATTTACAAAGTCTTCATTCGTGAAATTATCAAATACAGCAGCAGCGGCAAAACCTAGGATAGCTCCTATAGGTCCTCCAAAAGTAAAACCAATTCCAGCGCCTAACCATTTAGAAAAATTACTCATTTTTATCAATTTTTGATATTCAAATATACTGTTTTGATTGTGTTATATTCCTTATATTTGTACTCTAAATTAAAAAAATATGTATCCAGAAGAATTAGTAAAACCGATGCGTGAAGAGTTGACAAATAACGGTTTTTCAGCTTTACATTCTGCAGATGATGTAGACGCTGCAATTTCAAAAAAAGGAACTACTTTGGTTATGGTAAATTCTGTTTGTGGATGTGCTGCAGGAACAGCGAGACCAGGAACAGTTGCTTCATTACAATTTGATAAAAAACCAGATAATCTAACGACTGTTTTTGCAGGTGTTGACAAAGAGTCTACACAAAAAGCAAGAGAGCATATGATCCCTTTTCCTCCATCATCTCCGGCAGTTGCCTTATTTAAAGATGGTGAATTAGTGCATATGTTAGAGCGTCATCATATTGAAGGAAGATCTGCTCAAATGATTGCTGAAAATTTAGTATCTGCCTATAATGAATTCTGTTAATAAACTATTTTTATCTAAATAGCTTTAAAGATTTTAACTCAATCCACTTTTAATAAAAGTGGATTTTTTATTTTTATAACTATGAATAAAAGAGAAGTCATTCAAAATACAATTCACTTTGTAAAAAAAACTCTTGAAGGATCGGAAGGAGGGCATGATTGGTTTCACGTCAATAGAGTATATAAAAATGCTTTACTCATAGCTAAGAGTGAAAATGTTGATCTTTTTGTTGTTCAACTTGGGGCATTATTACATGACATTGCTGATTCAAAATTTTACGATGGAAATGAGTCTATAGGGCCCAAAAAAGCGAGAGCGTTTTTAAAAACCCAACTTGTTGAGGAAGAAGTTATTACACATATAGAAAATATTATTTTATTTAGCTCCTACAAATCCTCTTTTGACCAAAGTACACATTTTAGCTCGCCCGAACTTGATGTGATTCAAGATGCCGATAGATTAGACGCTATTGGAGCCATTGGGATTGCAAGATGCTTTAATTATGGTGGTTACAAAAATAGGCCGTTATACGACCCAGAAATTCCTCCTAATTTAAATATGAATAAAGAAGAATATAAAAAATCTAGTGCTCCATCCATCAACCATTTTTATGAGAAGTTATTGCTGTTAAAAGACAAAATGAATACAAAAACAGGTAAACGTTTAGCAACAAAAAGACATCTGTATATGGAGAAATTTTTAACTACGTTCTTTGACGAATGGAAAGGCTTAATATAATAAATGAGTGAAGTATTAACTTTCTTTAGCAACCTCTAAAGCGGTTAATTTATATTCTAATATTGATAACTCTTCAGCGCATTGTATGATTTCTTCAGCGGTTAATTGATGATTTGAGTTAACATATTCAATAATTTCTTTACTTTTTATTGTATAATACTCTATGGCTTTTTCAATTTTGCTGTTCATGGTTATGGTTTATTGGATTAAGTCTTTCATTTCTTTTCTATAACCAGAAGCATTTTTACCTGTTATCTCCTTGAATAACTTGTTAAAATGTGAAAAATTGTTAAATCCACATTCAAAAGAAATATCAGTAATACTCATCGTACTTTCAGACAATAGTTTAGTGGCATGAACCACTCGATATTCATTAACTAATTTGGTAAATGTTTTTCCTGTTACTTTTTTAAAATATCTACAAAAAGCTGGAACAGTCATGTTGGCTACATTTGCTATCTGATCTAAGCTAATATGATCTTTAAAGTTATTATTAATGTATTTATAGATTATATCTAGTTTTGAACTGTCTTGTAATTCTGTTTCAACAGCATAACCATCTACATTTAGAATTGTATAATCTGATGTTTTAGACAGAATATTTAAAATTTCTAAGAATACAAGTAGCTTTTTAAAGCCTTTTTTTTCTACTAGTTTTTCAATTTTATAGCCAATTTTAATTTTAGTTTCAGAACCAAAGAGAATTCCTTTTTTTGAACGCTCAAATAATTCTTTAATTTTTTTCATTTCTGGTAGTTCAAAAAAATCTTTTCCCAAAAAATCTTCTTTAAACTGAATAAGAGTTTCAAAACCATTGGTTGTTAGACGATCTGTAAAGCCGTTATGTGGAAGATTTGGACCAATTAACAACAATTGGCTGTTGTTAAAATATGAAAAATGATTTCCTATATGCCTTTTCCCTTGACCCTTGTTTACATAAACTAATTCTAGTTCAGGATGAAAATGCCAAGAAGCTTTGTTTGTTTTTAAAAACTCTGTGTGCTTTTTAACCAAAACAGAACTTCCAAAACCTGGATATACTTTTTCTAGGAAAGGCTTCTTTTTATTCATATACAATACAAATTTACATTTCTGAATATGTAAACATATATACAAAATTATCCATTTTATATTCAATATTACCTTTATTTAGTTTTAAATTAGCAATAAGGGTTAATTTTGAGTATAAATATAGCAATATTGTTGTTTTTCAAATGGGGAAATCACCACATCTTTGTAGTGTTAATTTTATATACTATGAAAAAAACTATTATTAAAATTTCATTTATTGCATTATTGTTTAATTCATTAAGTGGTTATTCGAATGAAATAATGTTAAAAAATGCATCGAAATTTATCACCAAAATAGAGGTAGGTAAAGTAAGAAATGGACAACTCTTATTTATTAAGAATACATCAGGAAAAGTAATTCGTAAAGAAATTATTAAGCTTAAAGAAGCAACTCCGTTCGAATTTGATTTTTCAGGATTAGAAAATGGATACTATACTTTAGAAATTAGTAAAGATTTCCATATTGAGATAAAACCTTTTACAATAACTGAGGGAGAAGTGATTTTCCATAAAAAAGCAGAAAAAACAATTTTCAAACCCGTAATAAGAACGAAAAAAAATAAACTTTTTATTTCAAAATTAAATTTCACTGAAACTTCAATTCATATCACTATTTATTACGAAGGTGAAGTCATCCTTACCGATAGCTTAAAGGGAGATTCAATTATTGAAAAAATTTATGCGCTTCAAAAAAATAAAAAAGGAAAATATAAAGTAATTACTACAGCAAACGATCGTAAATATACTAAGGAGTTCTCACTCTAAAGTTAGCGGACGTAATTTTGATTTGTTTAGGCGAGCTTGTCATGGGGCTCGCTTTTTTTATTTTCCTGGAAAATTAGCTTTTCTTTTTTGTAAAAAAGCTGTGGTACCTTCTTTGAAGTCTTCTGTACCGAAACAATTCCCAAATTCTGATATTTCTACCTCAAAACCGTCAACACCATCTTTAAAATTAGCATTTACTGCTTTAATTGCTCCCCCTATGGCTACTAATGAATTTCTCATTATTTTGCTGGCTAATTTTTCTACCAAAGGCATTAGCTCTTCTAAAGGACTAACATAATTTACTAACCTTAACTCCAATGCTTTATCTGAGCTTATCATTCCTGCTGTCATGATTAACTCCATAGCTTTCCCTTTACCTACTAGCTGAGGTAAGCGCTGGGTGCCGCCATAACCCGGAATAACACCTAAAGACACTTCAGGTAATCCCATTTTTGCATTATCAGATGCAACTCTAAAATGACAAGCCATTGCTAATTCTAAACCTCCCCCTAATGCAAAACCATTTATTGCAGCTATTACAGGTTTAGAATAATTCTCTATAAAATTAAATAATAGCTCTTGGCCTTTAGCAGCTAATTCCCCTCCATTATCTGTATTAAAATTTGCAAATTCCAAAATATCTGCACCAGCAACAAAAGCCTTGTCTCCACTTCCTGTTATCACGATTACTTTTGCTGAAATATCTAGCTCTAAATGACATAAAGCATCGTGTAATTCTTCAATGGTTTGTTTATTGAGAGCATTTAACTTTTTGGGTCTATTTATAGTAATAAATACCAATCCTTCTTTTCTAGTACATAGAATATTTTCAAAATTCATAATTTATTAATTTAATTATTAGATAAAATTACGGTAAATACGGTGCCTTCACCCTCTTTCGATGTGAAATTAATAGAACCCTCATAGGCTTCAATAATATTTTTAATCATTGGAAGCCCAAGTCCCATGCCACTTGTTTTTGTTGTAAATTTAGGCTCAAAAATTAAGTGCTCAACCTCTTTACTTATTCCTTTTCCATTGTCGGAAACTTCTATAATAAACTTTTTATTTTTTAAAAAAACTTTGACGTTTATTTTAGGGTTATGAATTCCCTCAACTGCTTGTATTGCGTTTTTTACTAAATTAGTGACAATTCTAATCAACTGTGTTTTATCTAGATTTGCATATACCTCTTTTTCTTCAGGAGAATATTCAACATAATCCTCACTAAAGATATCAAGAGCCATTTTTACAACACCTATTATTTCTATTTTTTCTTTACGCTGTTTTGGCATTTTTGCAAAATCAGAAAAGGCCTCTGCAATCGAACTCATAACATCTATTTGCTGTATCAATGTGTTACTATATTCTTTTAATTTCACTTTGATATTTGGATCATTAGCGTCAAATCTTTTCTCAAAACTTTGAACTGAAAGTCTCATTGGCGTAAGTGGATTTTTAATTTCATGAGCAACTTGTTTTGCCATCTCTCGCCAGGCTTGTTCACGCTCACTTGTTGCTAATTTTACTGCACTTTCCTCCAACTCATCGATCATGTTATTATAACCTTCTACCAATATACCAATCTCTGCGCTTGCAGAACTCAATACAATTTTTTCATTCCTCTCATTGAGTCTAGTGCGTTTCATTTTATCAGTAATACTCTTGATAGATCTTGTGATATAACTAGATAAAAAATAAGCTAACATTATCGCTATTAAAAGCATAAATAAGTATACAAGAATTAAGCGCGTTAAAAAGACTTGTAATTCATATTCTTGGATAGTATTATCTTGATTAAATTCTAACTTTAAAATACCTATTCTGTTAGAAATTGAATCAAGAATATAGGTGTATGATGTTTCAATTTTAATTTTATTATTTTCTACAATTTCAAAAACCCTGTCTTCTTTATTGGATTTTAATTGAGAAACTTTTGAAATAGGCAAGTCCGGGGGTATTGAGTCTTTTAGGCCAAAAGGAACGGAAGTTCTTAACATTGCACCACCCAAATCATACATTGTGATTTCTAAATTGTGAACGTATGCAATCTCATATATAGCATT
>CBFHOD010000009.1:42362-44984 GCA_965657365.1 Flavobacteriaceae bacterium | reverse complement strand
AGTTCTTAACATTGCACCACCCAAATCATACATTGTGATTTCTAAATTGTGAACGTATGCAATCTCATATATAGCATTTTGAAATATAGTTTTAAGGTTTTCAGTTGTAACAGCGATGTTTGAACGTTGATATAATTGGATGTCTAATTCTTTTTTTAAGGTTTCCTCCTTTCTCCCAAATCGACTAACGTTATAATCTATGGTTTGTTTATTATATTGATATATGGTTACCCCTATAATTAATATTGTTGCTAAAAAAATTAGCAAAATCATTACAATAAAGATTCTAATTCTTAATGATATGTTGTTAAATTTTTTCAATGTTTTAGAAGATCTGTATCGATTTATATTCCTTAAAAAAGCTTTCTAATAATAATTTCAATTCATAAAAAATTTAAAATTAATAAGAGTCAAACAAGATACATAAAGAAAATCAAAAAAAGCTGATGTAAATACATCACACCAGCCATACCTAAATTTGTTTCTTGTTTAAACTACCCGACAATATTTATTATTTTTCCAGGAACAATAATAATTTTTTTAGGAGTTCTTCCTGCCAATTGGGCCTTAGTTTTTTCTTGCGCCATAACAGTTTTTTCTATGTCTTCTTTGGACATATCTAATGGTAATTCTAATGTAAACCTCATTTTTCCATTAAAAGAAACTGGATAATTCTTAGAACTTTCTACTAAATGTTTAGCTTCAAAAATTGGAAAATCTTTCGTTGAAATAGATACTTCATGCCCTAATTTACTCCATAATTCTTCAGCAATATGGGGTGCATAAGGTGAGATAAGCAATAGTAATGGTTCTAAAATATCTCGTTTATGACATTTCTGCGCAGTTAATTCGTTAACAGCGATCATAAAAGTAGAGACCGATGTGTTAAATGAAAAGTTCTCAATATCTTGTTCTACTTTTTTAATCGTTTTATGCAAGGTCTTTAATTCTTCTGGGGTTGGCTCAGCATCTGAAATAGAGAATTCTTCACCGTTATAAAACAACTTCCATAATTTCTTTAAGAAAGAATGTACTCCAGAGATACCTGATGTTTTCCAGGGTTTAGCTTGTTCTAATGGCCCCAAAAACATTTCAAATAAACGCAGACTATCTGCTCCATATTCTGCACAAATATTGTCTGGGTTTACAACATTGTATTTTGATTTAGACATCTTCTCTACTTCTCTAGAAACTTTAAAAGTCCCGTCTTCTTCAACAATAAATTCTGCATCTTTAAACTCCTCTCTCCAACTTTTGAAGGCCTCAATATCTAGTTCATCTGATGAATTCACAAAAGAAACGTCTGTATGTATAGGTTGAACTTTTTTATCTTGGATTAATCCTTTTGAATAAAACTTACGAGTACCCTCTTCCCTAAAAACAAAAGCACTTGTTCCTAGAATCATTCCTTGATTGATAAGTTTTTTTGCAAACTCATCTACAGGAACTAATCCTTTGTCAAATAGAAATTTTTGCCAAAAACGTGCATATAATAAATGTCCTGTTGCATGTTCTGACCCACCAATATATAAATCTACCTCTTTCCAATATTCTAAAGACGCTTTGGAAGCAAACTCATCTTTATTTTGTGGATCCATATAGCGGTTAAAGTAATATGAACTTCCTGCCCAACCCGGCATGGTATTTAATTCTAGAGGATATACCGTTTTATTTTTTAATTTTTCATTCGAAACTACTTTCTTAGCACGAGAATCCCAAGCCCATTCTGTCGCATTCCCTAACGGTGGTTTTCCATCCTCGGTAGGTAGATATTTTTCTACCTCTGGTAGAACAATTGGTAAATGTTTTGCAGCAATCATTTGAGGCATTCCATCCTTATAATAAACTGGAAAAGGTTCTCCCCAATAGCGTTGCCTGCTAAAAACAGCATCACGTAAACGATAATTTACTTTCCCATAACCAATTTTCTGTTTCTCTAATTCAAAAATAGATAGTTTTAAAGCTTTCTTATAAGATAAATCACTCAGAAAATCAGAATTTGAAATTGTAGTTCCCTCTTTATTTGTATGCGCTTCTTCGTCGATATTTACATCTTTAAAAATATTCGGTATTGGAATTTTAAAATGTTTTGCAAAATCATAATCTCTTTGATCTCCGCAAGGAACAGCCATTACAGCACCTGTTCCATATCCAGCCAAAACATAGTCTCCAATCCAAATTTGAACCTTTTCTCCTGAAAATGGGTGAATTGCATAAGCCCCTGTAAAAGCACCTGAAATGGTTTTTACATCCGCCATTCTATCTCTCTCAGACCTTTTAGCTGTAGCCTTTATATAATTTTCAACTTCAGTTTTTTGAGCAGCAGTTGTTATTTTAGAAACCAATTCATGCTCTGGAGCTAAAGTCATAAAACTAACTCCAAAAATAGTATCAGGTCTTGTTGTAAAAACAGAAATTTCATATGCTGTTTGTTTAGTGGAAATGTTTTCTTTTGTTGTTTTTGGGATTTCTGTCGAAAATTGAATGGCATTATTTATTTTAGAAATAACTTCATCAACATTTTTCTCTACTTCTTCATTAGTAACATAAAGAACATTAAATCCTTCTTGATTGAAATATGCAGTTCTAATTTTTTCATCTTCTTTCCCTGAAAATTCGTAC
>CBFHOD010000009.1:37768-42267 GCA_965657365.1 Flavobacteriaceae bacterium | reverse complement strand
AGGTAATCCAAAAGAATCATAACCTTGTGGGTGCAATACATTGTAGCCTTTATGACGTTTGTAACGCGCATAAATATCTGATGCAATATATCCTAAAGGATGTCCAACATGTAAACCCGCCCCTGATGGGTAAGGAAACATATCTAAAACATAATATTTTGGTTTTTCAGAATCATTACTAGCCTTAAATGTTTCGTTTTTAGCCCAATGATTTTGCCACTTTTCCTCTATTTCTTTAAAATTATAGTGCATGAAATTTTCTTCTTAAAAGTGGTCAAATTTACACTTATTCTTGCAAAGTATAAAGTCTATCTAATAATAATGGGATTCTTGAAACATCAAAAAGTATTTTAAACTACTAAAATGTTAAATAAAAAATAAAACCCACAAAAAAATAAAATAACATTCATCTTTTTATGGGCCTAAACTATCAAGAACTTCGGGATTTATTTCACTGGTATACTCAAAATAACATCTCCCCATCCCATGTGTATTGTCATATCTTTATCAATTACAATTGAAAATAGGTCAATAATTTTCTCTGACTTTTTAACAGGTATACTAACCTTGGCAACATCATTTTCATCTTTATGAAAATAAACCCCCCATACGTTTACCTGACTACTTAACACTACTGTCCATGAAGTTTCTCCTGGAATCGTATACATTGTATACGTACCTGACTTTACTTCAGTACCAGCAAAATTAACATCTTTGTAAAATGTAATTTCTGTTGCTTCGTTAGCTCCTGTTCTCCACTTTTTCCCAAACTTAGCTAAGTTTGTTAAAGACCTCCCTTTTAGCTGAGGTCTGCTGTAGATGATTTTTATCACTTTATCTGAAATTCTGTAATTATCTGGATATGATGCTAAATCCATAGGACTTTTATCTAGTCCTTTAAAGTCTTGTGCTATCGCTTGATTTAAAAAAATTCCGCTAAAAAAAAGTATCGTAACTACTAAAAATGTTTTTTTCATGATATAAAATATTTAAGGTTAAAAATTTTTTATTGAATCTGGTTTAAAAATAAGGTTTTTTTACTATAAATTTTTAGCAATCACAATCTTTATTGCATCCAGACGCCGGCTTCTTGAAGAAGAATTTTTTTACTAAGAAAAAAACTGCTACACCAACTGCACTATATACTATAATTTCTTGCATTAGCTTAGTATTTGAAATACAACAAAGGAGCAAATATAGGCCAAAACACCCATACCTACGAATTGAACTAAAGGCCATTTCCAGCTTTTAGTTTCTCGTTTTACAATAGCCAAAGTTGCCATACACTGCATAGCAAATGCATAAAAAACCAGTAAAGACATGCCTACTGGAAAATTAAATCTTTTAGTATTGGTTTCGGGATTAATTTCTGAGGCCATTCGTTGCTTTATTGTTGTAATATCATCATCATCACTTTCTACCGAATAAATGGTTGCTAAAGTTCCTACAAAAACCTCTCTTGCAGCAAAAGAACTAATTAAAGCTATACCTATTTTCCAATCATAGCCCAATGGTTTAATTAAAGGTTCTATACTTTTTCCCATGATGCCAATGTATGAGTTTTCTAATTTGGCAGAGGCAATCATTTGATTAAGTTTTACTTCAGTAATTTCTTGACTTACTGTTTTTTCAATAATATTTTTTTCAACATCAGTATAAGCTTGTGGGCCGTTAGAGGCTAAAAACCAGAGCACTATTGAGATTGATAAAATTATTTTCCCAGCTCCAAAAATAAAAGCCTTTGTTTTTTCAATTACATCAAAAAATACATTTTTCAATGATGGTAATTTATAATCTGGCATTTCTACCACAAAAAATGAAGTATTTTTTATTTTTAGTGTTTTATGAAGGATTATTGCAGCAATAATAGCGGTTATAAAACCCAGGATATATAAACTAAGTAGAGTTAATCCTTGTAAATTTAAAATTCCAAAAATCTTTTTGTCAGGAATAATTAATGCAATAATAATTGCATAAACCGGCAAACGTGCTGAACAGGTTGTAAACGGTGTTACCAGTATAGTGATTAGGCGTTCTTTCCACCCTGAAATATTACGAGTAGCCATAACAGCAGGAATGGCACAAGCTGTTCCTGAAATTAATGGAATAACACTTTTCCCACTCATTCCAAAACGTCTCATGATTTTATCCATTAGAAAAACAACCCTACTCATGTACCCTGTTTCTTCAAGTAGAGAAATAAATAAGAATAATATTGCAATTTGTGGAATAAAAATAATAATTCCTCCAATTCCAGGAATGATTCCCTCTGAAATTAAGTTATTTAAAACTCCAGCAGGCATCGTTTGGTTTACATAAGAACTGAGGTTTGCAAATACAGTGTCTATAAGATCCATAGGAAGACTTGCCCAGTCAAAAATAGATTGAAAAATTAATAGCAACACAGTGAAAAATAGGATATATCCAAAAATTTTGTGTGTAAAAACCTTATCTAGCTTAGCTCTTAAATCTGTTGCTTTAGAACGATCTGCAAGGTATGTTTTTTTTAATATTTCATTAATTTTTTGATACCTATAAATGGTTTCTTTATGCTGG
This sequence comes from Flavobacteriaceae bacterium, assembly GCA_965657365.1. Classification (GTDB taxonomy): domain Bacteria; phylum Bacteroidota; class Bacteroidia; order Flavobacteriales; family Flavobacteriaceae; genus Polaribacter. Next base: position 39,711 of record CBFHOD010000009.1, on the reverse strand, counting down.
TATTTCTTTAAATTTTTGGAGTCGTTTTTAAAAGTTAAAAGCGCTTTTTTTTCATCTTCTGAAATCTTGTCAGGAAAACTATTTTGAGTAATCATTAACCATAATTCATATATAGAATATTTTGGATTAATTTCTTTTAATCTGTCAAAATAAGCAGGATCAATTCTGTTATTAACATTACATAATGGAAATGCTTTTGCTGAATTATACGTTTTTACTATTGCTTTTTTTACCTCTTCAACTCCTATATCAGGATCTTTTCTAACACTTAATAAAACTACTTCGTTACTTAATTCTTTTTTTAATAATTTTAAATCTATTGTTATCCCTTTTCGTTTCATTTGATCTGCCATATTAATAGCTAAAACCGTAGGTATTTCTAGGTCTTTAACCTGAGAAAAGAGTAATAGATTTCTTTTTAAGTTTTCAACATCTGCAACAACAACAATAACGTCTGGAGTTTTTTCTGATTTAGAATTTAAAAGTGTTTTTAAAACAATTGTTTCATCTAAAGATGTTGGATTAATGCTATATGTGCCAGGTAAATCTGTAATAATTGCTTTTAAATTGCTTTGAAGCTTGCTTTGCCCTTCTTTTTTATCTACAGTAACCCCAGGGTAATTCCCAACTTTCTGATTTAAACCCGTTAGCTCGTTAAACAAGGACGTTTTACCTGTATTAGGATTTCCTATTAAAGCTACATTAATAGTTTTTTTGTAACTCATTATTGGGCTTTAATGATTTGAATTTTTGAAGCAGTTTCTTTTCTAATGGCCAAGTGACTTCCATTTACACAGATATACAATGGGTCGTTTAACGGTGCCAATTGAATGAGCTCTACCTCAGCTCCGGGAAGGCAGCCCATCTCTAGCAACTTAAGAGGGATCTCATTTAGAGATTCTTCCGATATATAAGCCAACTCACCAATATGTAAAGATGCTATTGTAGTCATTAAATATAGATTCCCGCTTATGCGGGAATGAAATTAGTTACAAAGATACTAAACTAGAATGATTCTAAACAGTTAATTTTAATTGTATTCTCTTTTTAAAATTGTAATGTCTTTTATTATTTTATTTATATCTTCTTCTTCAGTACCGTCGTAAAAACCTCTTATACGTCTTTCTTTATCTACTAAAACAAATTGTTCTGTGTGAATAAAGTCATTTTCATCACCACTCCCTTCATCTAGAACTGCAAAATAATTTTTGCGTGCTAGATCATAAATATGTGCTTTTGAACCTGTTGTTATATTCCATTTTCCATCAATCACTCCTTTTTTTATTGCATAATCTTTCAGAATAGAAACACTATCTATAATTGGTGTTACAGAATGTGATAAAAACATAATATCCTCGTCATTAATATAATGTTTTTGTAATTCACTCATGTTATAGGCCATAGAAATACATATGGTTTGACATCGAGTAAAGAAGAAGTCTGCAAGATAAATTTTCCCTTCATAGGTTTTGTTCGTGATTTTTTCTCCATTTTGATTGGTAAGCTCAAAATCTGCAATGGTGTGGTTTTTTTTTAAATTCTTAACTGAAATGTCAACTAATCTTGGATTTATATCTATGGGGTTATAAATTTTAAGGCGTTCATCTTTAGACATTAATTGATAAAAAACGGTAATACCCACTATAGAAAATACAATCAAAAAACGAAGTGTGGGGATTGATTTTTTAAAGAAGTCTAAATCCATAACCATATAATATCGTACAAATTTAATACATAAGAAATACTTGTCACAACAAATATTGGTTAATACAACATAAATGTTTGTTAAATTAAAATAGCAACTTAAAAACAATCTTTTACAACTCTACTGAAAAGTGTACATTTGTGCCTCTTAAACCCAAGATTAACCTAGATGGAAATATTAATAAAAGCTTCACAATTTATTCTAAGCTTATCATTACTAATTGTATTGCATGAATTAG
>CBFHOD010000009.1:16462-37669 GCA_965657365.1 Flavobacteriaceae bacterium | reverse complement strand
TAACCTAGATGGAAATATTAATAAAAGCTTCACAATTTATTCTAAGCTTATCATTACTAATTGTATTGCATGAATTAGGGCATTTTATCCCTGCAAAATTATTCAAAACAAGAGTAGAAAAATTTTATTTATTTTTTGATTATAAATTTTCCATTTTCAAAAAGAAAATCGGAGAAACTGTTTATGGAATCGGATGGATTCCGCTTGGAGGATATGTTAAAATATCCGGAATGATTGATGAGAGTATGGATACTGAACAACTTAAAGAAGAACCAAAGCCTTGGGAGTTTAGGTCTAAACCTGCATGGCAACGCTTAATTATTATGTTGGGTGGTGTTTTTGTTAATTTCATATTAGGTATTTTTATATACATCATGTTAATGTATTCTTATGGTGAAAAATACTTACCAAATGAAAATGTTACCGATGGTATATGGGTTCAGGATTCTCTAGCGGTTAGTTTAGGATTACAAAATGGAGACAAAATTTTAAATGTTGATGGTGAAGAAATAAAAAAATTCTCAGACATTACTATTGAATTTATTAACGGGGATAATTATACCATAGAAAGAAATGGTCTTATTATTGAAAAGGAATTACCTATAGATTTTATTGACAAATTAATTAGTAGAGGAAAAAATGCAGGAATGATTGTTAGGCCTAGAAGCCCTTTTATGTTTGCTGAATTTCAAGAAAATTCTCTAAATACAAACTCAGAATTAAAAGATAAAGATATTGTCATCGCTATTAACGGACAATCCTTAAAATACCAAGATGAAGTTGAGGCTTTGCTAAATGCAAACAAAGGAAAAGAAATTTCAATGACTGTTAAAAGAGGTGAAATAAATAAAACATTTAAGATAGCAGTAAATGACAATGGAAAGTTGGGAGTAGTAATTTATGGTATGGGTTTTTCTGACTTAGAAAAATTAGGGTACTATGATCTAGCTGACGTTAACTATTCTTTGGCTGCTGCAATTCCAGCAGGAATTAATAAATCCTATCAGACACTCACTAATTACGTAAAACAACTCAAAAAAATCTTCAATCCTAGCACAGGAGCATACAAAGGGTTGGGTGGTTTTATTTCTATTGGAAGCATTTTTCCATCCACATGGAGTGCTGAAAGTTTTTGGAATATTACTGCTTTTCTTTCTATCATGCTTGGTTTTATGAATCTATTACCGATTCCTGCATTAGATGGAGGTCATGTAGTATTTACTTTATGGGAAATGATTACAAGAAAAAAACCAAGTGATAAATTTTTAGAATATGCCCAAGTAACTGGTTTTATGGTGTTAATTGCCTTATTACTATTTGCAAATGGAAATGATATTTTTAGGCTTTTTCAATAAAAATTAAATTTAAAAACCATAGCGTAAACCAAATAGAACATTGCTTGAAGGCATTGGTACGAATCCAGATTCTATATACTCAGCGTTAAAAATATTATTAGCAGTTAAGGCAAATTTAAATTTATTAAAATCTACAATTAAAGAAGCATCCCAAACATTATAGCTAGTTCCTACAGTTCTTTCTGCATGTTTATAAATAATATTTTGGCGTACACTCTTGAAAATTTGAGATGTAAAACGAGTAATAAATTGATGTTTTAAAGTATTTAAAGAATACCGTGACAACTCTTTATCTTGATCCAAAATATCATCATTTAAATACGCATACCCAAAAGTTAAGATTTGATTGTAGTTCTTCATTTTAAATTTATAGGCACTTTCAAACTCAACCCCTTGAGTACTTACCTCTGCAATATTTGCTGCTGTAAAAATACTAGCATCACTATTTGGCCTTACATAATCTATTAAATCCTCTGAGTCTCTATTGAAAAAGGCTAGAGATCCTGAAAATTTGTTATCACTATACTTTACTCCTATTTCTTGAGCAAATGCTTTTTCTGGTTCTAAATTTGAATTTCCTGAAGTTGCAGGATCACTGTAATATAAATCGGTAAAAGTTGGGGCTCTAAAAGTATAGCCAACATTACCGTATACTCTTACTTTGTCAGAAACCTGAATCCCAATATCTAACCCTGGAAAAATATTAAATTTAAAGTCTGAAAAATACGTTGCTGCTATCCCTGGAGTAATATCAAAAGAGCCCAATTTAAAACGGTGCTCTAAGAACACGTTTGCCATAGTTCTAACTCTTTCTCCTAAATTATTACTTTGTATAGAAAATCTTGAAAAATCTAGTCCAAAACCAGTAATTCCTATATTTGATGCATAAGAAGCGTTCGTTTCAACCCCTATTTTATTTGTAATATGGAAGTTTCTATAAAACCCTGGATCATCTCTTCTTAAAAGGAACATATCCTGTCCTCTTCTCCAATAAATTCTTGGTGTTACTTTAAATTTATTAGAATTAAAAGTGGTTGAAACTCCTAATAAACTATTTTGGGTTTCTTCATACTCGTTAAAAGTTTCATTGGTTGTGTAAAAGTTTTCTGCTCCAAACTTCTTATCGAAAAAAGTAGCAGTAACTTCTATGGGTTGCTTCTTTTTATTAAAGATTCCCTTTAAAAAATAATTTTGATTATTATAATCAGAATTATTCCGATATCCGTCAGATGTAAGTGCGCCAAGATGAGCAACAATCGATGAATTTTCAGTCTCTTTTCCTAAAGTTGCAGAAGCGTTTAATTGCCCAAAAGATCCAGCTTCTACGTTTATAGAAACTTTATTATTTAATCTCTTTTTAGTTATAATATTAATGGCTCCTGTAAATGCATTTTGTCCAAAAATTCTTGCAGCAGGACCCTTAATAATTTCAATTCTTTCAATTACTTCAATTGGTAACGCAGCATTCATGGTATGATGTCCAGTTTGTGCATCGTCCATTTTAATCCCATCAATCAGTAGTAACGTTTGGTCAAATCCTCCTCCTCTTATGTATAAGTCAGATTGCCCTCCACCGGTGCCTCTCCTTCTAATATCTACTCCAGCAACTTGTTGCAATACATCTGCAACATTAGTTGCTGCACTATTTTTAATGTCTTTTGCTGTTATTAGGTTTATCGTACGAGAATTTTTCTTAAACGGCATGCTAATTCTTGTAGAATTGATTACTATAGAATCTAATTTCTGAACTTGTACTTGTGAAAAAGATTGTAGTGAAATACATAAAACTAAAACAAAATTAATCCTCTTATTTAAACTCATAGTTATTAATTTAAGCCTGCAAATGTATAGAAACCCAGTAGAAAAACCTATTTAATATAATATCATTGATTCAATAAAAAAACCTTGATGAATTTAATATCTTTACCTTATGAAAATAACACAAAACAATGCTACAAATTTAAAAGATAAGTGGGAGTATTTGGTTGAAGAATTAACCCAACAGTTTTCTGAGGGTGATATTTTAAATCTTGATGGCATAATCTATTTGATTGGTGTTCAGGAATTAGGGCAAGGCAAAAAGCAGTTTAAAAAAGATGAAAAAGTGAACCTTATGCACATTGCGATATGCAAATTATTGGAGCCTTATGGGTATTATGAATTTGATTTTTTTGATAAAGATGGCTGGCCACATTATAGAATACTCACAGATCTACCAAACTTAAAGCCAGGAGAACAAACTGTTTTAATGAAAGAAGCTATTATATATTATTTTGATGCTGGAGATTTTTTTAAGTAACCTTAAGTTTTCTTATCATAATAGAGAACACTTTTGGAAACCATCTTTTTACATAGACCCCTAATTTTTCTTTAAAGCCAGCAATATAGGCTTCTTCCCTTTTGTTGTGAATTGCTTTTGCCATTAATTTTGCAAACCGCTCTGGTAAAATACCGTTCGCTGTGGCAGTATCCATTTTTTGTTGTGATGTTCCATCGCCAGTTAAGGCGTTCATAGAGATATTTGTTGAGACAAAACCTGGGCAGATTAATGTAACAGCTATATTATCATCATAAACCTCTGCGCGCAAGCTGTCAAAAAAACCATGCAAAGCATGCTTTGATGCAGCATAACTAGATCTTAGGGGGGTCCCTATTAATCCGACCATACTTGTAGTTACCACATAATGGCCCTTTTGATTTTCTAAAAAATGAGGTAATACGGCTTTTGTTAAAGCTACTGTTCCTGTGTAATTAACATCCATGATTTTTTTATCTACTGAAATCTGAGTTTCTGATGCCAAAGAACGTTGACTTATACCGCCATTATTTACAAGAATATCTATTCTACCAAATACATTTATCACTTGTTGCGTAATATAATGGAAAGTTGAGTTTTGTTCTAAATCTAAGGGAATCATAAACACATTTTTAGAGTTTTTGCAAGACTCCTTTACAATTTCAAGTGAATTTTTATTCCTTGCAGATATAACTAATAATGCATTTTGATATGATAACTCTATAGCAAGCGCTTTCCCAATTCCTGAGGAGGCACCCGTAATCCAAACAACTTTATTTTGAAAACTCATGTTTAATTAATTTAGTCCTAAAGTACAGAATTTACCCAAGAAACGTTAATTTTGAATTCATTTAAGAAAATTAAATTATTATGAAAAGACTTATCGTTTTATTCTTATTTGTTAGCGCTACACTAAATGCTCAATATTCTATTAATGGAACAATGAGCCCAGTTGAAAATTCTTCGTGGGTGTTATTGTATAAAATTGAAGGTACAAAGCAAATTTTTGTAAAAAACACACAAGTTAAAAAAGATGGCAAAAAAGGTGTTTTTGAACTTTCACTTCCCTCTGATACTAAAACTGGCTCCTACAGAATAAAATATAGTATGAAAAAAGATGGGTTCATCGATTTTTTATTCAATAAAGAAAATATTGACTTCGTATTTAATCCAAAAGACGCAGAGAATTCAGTTATTTTCAATACATCTAAGGAGAATCAAATTTATACTTTATTTAAAGAAAAAACATACAAAGCTCAATACACTTTAGACTCATTACAAAGTGAATATTTTAGAAACCCTTCTACTCTAATTAAAGAAGCTTATAAAAAGAGTTTAGCAAAAGTCAAAAAGTTAGAAAAAGACTATATCCTTAACTCTAATGGAAAACTAGTCAATCATTTTATCAAAGCATCTCTAAAATCTAATGCCTCTCAAATCATAGAAAACCCTGTTAACTATATCAATAATACTTTATCACACTTTTTTGATAATATCGACTTTTCAAATAATATTCTTTATAATTCTTCTTTCTTGTTTGATAAAGTTTCTGAATATGTGTTTTCTTTAAATTATGCTAGTGATCCAAATCAAAAACAAGAAGTTTATAAAAAAGCTGTTCAAGTTGCAATTGAAAAAATAAAGCCTATTTCTTTTAAAGTCGATATCATTAATTATTTAATTTCAAAATTTGCTGAAACTAAAAACGCTGTTCTAGTTGATTATTTGTTTGCTAATTATTTTGAAAAATTACCTCAACAATATCAAAGTTTAGGGTTTAAGAACAAAATATTAGCCCAATTAAGAATTGCAATAGGAAGAATTGCTCCAGATTTTTTCTGGACTGAAAAAGGGAAAACCCTCAGTCTTTCTAAACTAAAAGACGGACTAAGTTACCTAATCATTTTTTACAGTACGGAATGTTCACATTGTTTAAGAGAAGTTCCAGATCTTTATGAATACATGAATGATATGAAGAACACAAAGGTAATTGCTTTTGCCATGGAAACTTCAGATAAAACATGGTTAAATTACCAATCTAAAATGCCAGGGTGGCATCATGCTCTGGGATTAAAAAAGTGGCAAAATACTACTGCTAGAACCTACTTAATTAACTCTACTCCCACCTATTTTTTATTAGGAATGGACAAGAAAATTATTTCAATTCCAAAAAATATAGACGAATTAAAAATGCTGTTGAATGAATTAAATTAAAAATATAAGAAAGCGTCTTTGATGTGATTTATATCAAATTTTTTCTGGATTTTAGTGATTGCTATAATATCAAATCTCACCTCTACATCTAAATTTTTTGTAAGAACATATTCGTTCATGGCTAATACCATTAATTTAATTTTTTTAGAATTCACAAAATCTTGAGGGCTCCCAAAATCTTTTGATGACCTTGTCTTAACTTCAACAGAAATGATTGTTTCTTGTTTACTAGCTATAATATCTATTTCTGCTTTTTGAAATCTCCAATTTCTTTCTTCAATTTTATACCCTTCTTTTATTAAGTAATCTACTGCTAATTGTTCACCTTTTTTTCCTAATTCATAATGTTCTGACATTTTACTAAAATACAAAACCATTTATTACTTAATTTTGTATAAAAATTTTTGAATGTCTCAAACTACTTTAATATCATTTTTTCAGTATGCAGGAATAAAAAACAAATGGCAGGCTTTTGGAAGAATGGGACGATCTCCGATAGTCCAAAAAAACATCAATGGACTTTCATTTTTTAAACCACTTGGGACTGGCAGTGGAAATGGATTTTCTATAAAACCCGATTTTACAACATTTGGTTTTATTGCAGTTTTTTCATCTGAAAAACTAGCGAAAGAATTTTTAAAAACTGATGTTATAAAAGAATATACCAAAACAACTATATCTTATAGCCATATTTTAATGCACACAGTAAAAAGCCATGGGCAATGGAGTAAGCAAAACCCGTTTGAAACTTCTATTGAATTTAATAAAACAAAACCTTTGGCAGTCATAACAAGAGCTACAATCAAACCAAAACTAGCTTATCAATTCTGGAAAAATGTTCCTGCTGTTTCTAAATCAATGGACAAGTATAAGGAGTTAATTTTCTCAAAAGGAATTGGCGAATTTCCTTTATTAATGCAAGCTACCTTTTCTCTTTGGACCAATGCAGAGGCAATGATGAATTATGCGTACAAAAACCCAAAACATGCAGAAATGGTTAAAAAAACAAGAGCATTAAACTGGTATTCAGAAGAGTTATTTGCTCGCTTTCAGCCTTTCTATCAAGAAGGAAATTTAATCCCTAGAATTCTTTAATTTGTTACTATAGATTTTAGCTTCTTTCATCACTTTTGGCGCTAGAATAATGGTTGTTAACATGGTTGGAATTGCCATCAAGGCAAAAGCGCTATCTATTAAATTAATCATGGTGTCTAAACTAGCAGTTGCTCCAATCAGAATACTCGCAATAAATAGATAATTATAGAAGTGTTTGTATTTAGTTCCCACTAAAAATGAAAGAGATTTGGTTCCATAATATGAGTATGAAAATAAGGAAGAAATACTAAAGATTGAAACACAAATCATCAATAAATATTTTCCAACTCCAGGCATTGCGTTTCCAAAAGCTGTGGCTGTTAAACTCACTCCGTTGGTATCACTAGTTTGCCAAACACCCGTAACTAATATGGCTAATGCAGTAAGTGTACACACAATAATGGTGTCTATAAATGGTCCTAACATAGCAACCAAGCCTTCTCTAACAGGTTCATCTGTTTTTGCTGCTCCATGTGCCATTGGAGCAGTTCCAACACCTGCTTCATTAGAAAATGCCCCGCGTTTAATTCCTAAAATTATTAAAGCACCTACTACACCCCCAAAAACAGATTCTCCTTTAATAAAATCCGCTGAAAAAGCATCTGTAAAAATCATAAAAAAATATTTGGGAACCACTTCAATATTTACAATTAAAATAATAACCACTAAAACAAAATACATTAATACCATTGATGGTACTAACTTAGCTGTAACATTTCCTATTCTTTTTAAGCCCCCAAGAATAACTATGGAAGTAATAACTACAAGAAAAAGTCCAATACCAATATTGGTATAGTTGGTTACTTCAACGCCATTCGGTTTTAATAATATATCATTAACAGCTTGTGTTAATTGATTTACATTAAAAACAGGTAGCGCTCCAATCATAGCGCATGCGCTAAAAAATAATGCCATTGGTTTCCATTTTTCCCCTAAGCCTTCTGAAATAAAATACATAGGCCCTCCTTGTAATACTCCGCTGCTATCTTTTCCTCTAAACATAATGGCCAGGGAGGAAGTAAAAAATTTTGTAGACATCCCTACTATAGCACTAATCCACATCCAAAAAATTGCTCCTGGACCACCCATAGCTATTGCTACGGCAACTCCAGAAATATTTCCCATGCCAACAGTTGCTGAAAGTGCTGTTGTTAATGCTTGAAAATGACTTATTTGCCCAGGGTCATTTGGATCGTCATATTTACCTCGCAATACTTGAATCGCATGACCAAAATACCTGAAAGGTAAAAATCTAGAAAGGATAAGGAGATAAATTCCTCCGCCAATTAACAATAATAATAATGGGTACCCCCATATAAAAGAGGCAAAAAAAGCAATACTATCTTCTATAGATTTCATTTAAATATAATTTCTGAGGTAGTTGGTTTAATATTCATTTTAATGGTTTTACCAAAAACTAGAGCCCTATTGTCTGTTTCGTGACCCGCAGGGAAATCAAATAAAACTGGGAAATCAAACTCTTCAACTACATCTAAAATAAGTTGCTCAACAGAACTTCCCCAAGCCGTTGTATTCTTTTTTATATTACTGATATCACCTACAATAAGTCCCTTACAATTAGTAAAATATCCCGCTCTTTTTAAACTGCGTAACATTCTATCTATGTGATATTTATATTCACCTATTTCTTCAATAAATAAAATATTTCCATCAGTATTTAACTGACTTTGACTTCCTAACATACTTTGTAAAATACTCAGATTTCCTCCAACTAATAACCCTTCTGTTACCCCTTCTTTATTATATTTGGAAGAGTTTATGTTATACATCAATGCTTCCCCAAAAAGAGCCTTTCTGAAAGTTTCAATACTCTCTGTAGTTTTTTCCGAATCAAATAATAGACTAGTTCCCATCATAGCATGAAGGGTTTGAATTCCAAGATTATGAATATGACTGTGAAATGCTGTTATATCAGAATACCCAATAATCCATTTTGGAGATGCTCTAAACTTTGTATAATCTAACTTATCTAAGATACGTCCACTACCATATCCTCCTCTTGCACACCAAATTGCTTTAATGTTTGGGTTATCCAATGCTTTTTGAAAATCACTTGCGCGTTCTTCATCTGTACCTGCAAAATGATTGTTTTGATTAAAAACATGGTCACCAATAAAAACTTTTAAGCCCCAACTTTCTGCAAGTTCTTTGGCTTTATCAATAATTTCTTCTCTTTGAATAAGAATTCCTGCAGAAGCTACAATAGCAATACTATCTCCAGCCTCGAGGTACTTTGGTTGAACTAATTTCATAAGTTTTGAAATTGAATCATTCTTTGTTTGCCCAAAGGACAAAAAAGAAATAAAGAATAAAATTACGAATACGGATTTAATTCGCCTCTTCATAAAAATCATTTTTGTAAATGTATCTAAATTCATTGGGCTTTCAAAAATATGTTCAACTTGCTTTTTGTACTTTTGTTAACCAAAATTAGTTCAAAACAATATTTATGAGTTCTTCCAGAAGATATACTGTCACTGCAGCCTTACCTTACACTAACGGGCCTATTCATATTGGTCATTTAGCAGGGGTGTACGTTCCTGCAGATATTTATGCCAGATATTTACGCTTAACAGGAAATGATGTTGCATATATCTGTGGTAGTGATGAACATGGGGTGGCCATTCCAATGCGGGCAAAAAAAGAAGGGGTTTCTCCTCAGGATATCATTGATAAATATCATGAGATTATTAAGCAATCTTTTACAGATTTTGGAATTTCTTTTGACAATTACTCCAGAACTTCCTCAAAAATTCATCATGAAACAGCCTCAGATTTTTTTAGACACTTACATAAAGAAGATGCGTTTATTGAAGAGGTAACCGAGCAATTATATGATCCAGAAGTCAATCAGTTTTTGGCAGACAGGTTTGTTATTGGAACTTGTCCAAAATGTGGTTTTGAAGAAAGTTATGGAGATCAATGTGAACATTGTGGAACCAGTCATAACGGTACAGATTTAATTAATCCTAAATCTGCTATTACAGGAAATACCCCAACACTTAAGAAAACTAAACACTGGTTTTTACCTTTAGATAAACATGAATCTTTTTTACGTGATTGGATTTTAGAGGGCCATAAAAGTGATTGGAAGTCTAATGTTCTAGGCCAAGTAAAATCATGGATAGATGATGGGTTACGACCAAGAGCAGTTACACGTGATTTAGAATGGGGAATTCCTGTTCCTGTAGATGGAGGTGAGGGAAAAGTTCTATATGTTTGGTTTGATGCTCCAATTGGTTATATTTCTTCAACTAAAGAATGGGCAGAACGAGAGGGTAAAAACTGGGAAGATTATTGGAAAAATGAAAATACTAAGCTGGTACATTTTATAGGAAAAGATAATATTGTTTTTCATTGTATAATTTTTCCTAGTATGCTAAAAGCACATGGTGGTTATATTTTGCCCGAAAATGTTCCTGCAAATGAATTTTTAAATTTAGAGGGAAATAAATTGTCAACTTCTAAAAATTGGGCTGTTTGGCTTCATGAGTTCCTAGAGGACTTTCCAAATCAGCAAGACGTATTGCGCTATACTTTAACCGCAAATGCTCCAGAAAATAAAGACAATGACTTCACTTGGAAAGATTTTCAGGCAAAAAACAACAATGAATTGGTCGCTATTTTTGGAAACTTCATCAACCGTGTTGTAGTCTTGACTAATAAGTATTATGATGGTCAAGTACCTCCAGCTGATGAATTAAAAGAAGTTGATGAAGATACTTTAGCTACAATTAAACATTTTCCTGAAAGTATTGGGAAATCTATTCAACGATACAGGTTTAGAGAAGCTTCTCAAGAATTAATGAATCTTGCTAGATTAGGAAATAAATACCTAGCAGATGAAGAACCATGGAAAGTAATTAAAGTAAATCAAGATCGCGTAAAAACAATAATGTATGTTGCCTTGCAAATTGCTGCAGCTTTAGCAGTAGTTTCTGAACCATTTTTGCCTTTTACCTCCAGCAAATTGAAAAAAATGCTCAATATTTGTGGAGAGACTGAACGCTCATGGAATGAGGTTACAAAAAAAGATGTTTTACTCCCAGTCAATCATCAAATTGGAGCTGCAGAATTATTATTTTCAAAAATTGAAGATAAAACAGTCAATTTTCAATTAGAAAAACTAGCTAAAACTAAAAAAATCAATGAGGAAGAAAATAAAACAATAGAACCTCAAAAAGAAACCATAGAATTTGAAGACTTTACCAAACTAGACGTAAGAGTTGGAACTATTTTAGATGCTGTAAAAATTGCAAAAACAAAAAAATTATTACAACTAAAAGTGGACGTTGGCATCGATATAAGAACTATTGTTTCTGGAATAGCAGAAAGTTTTTCTCCTGAAGATATTATTGGCCAACAAGTAACAGTGTTGACTAATTTAGCTCCAAGAAAAATTAAAGGAGTAGATAGTCAAGGAATGATTTTAATGACAGATACTCTTGATGGAAAGTTAGCTTTTGTAGAACCTGAACAAACAGTAAGTAACGGACAACAAATAAGTTAATGCTTAAAATAGCATATCATTCGATATACAAACATAATTTACCAGACGGGCATAGGTTTCCAATGGAAAAATACGACCTATTACCTCAGCAATTAGTATATGAAGGAACTTGCGATGAAGAAAATTTCTTTAATCCTGAAGTTCCAAATAATAAATATTTTTTTATGGTTCATGACGCAGCGTATGTTTCAGATTTAATGAATATGACTCTCAATCAAAAAGCTGCAAGAAAAATTGGCTTCCCTTTAAGTGAAGAGTTAATTGCTAGAGAAATGATAATTGCAGATGGAACTATAAAAGCTAGTAAATTTGCTCTTAAATATGGTATTGCAATGAATATTGCGGGTGGAACTCATCATGCTTTTACTAATAAAGGTGAGGGGTTTTGCATGTTAAATGACCAAGCTATTGGCGCCAGATATCTTCAGGAAAAAGGATTGGCGAATAAAATATTAATTATTGACTTAGACGTACACCAAGGGAATGGAACTGCAGAAATATTTCAAAACGACCCTACTGTTTTTACCTTTTCAATGCATGGGAAAAGTAATTATCCGTTTCATAAAGAAAAAAGCGATTTAGATATCCCCTTAGATAACGGAACAGAAGATCTTTTATACTTATCTATTCTAAAAGAAACCTTACCAGAATTAATTAAAATACAACAACCAGATTTTATCTATTATTTATGTGGTGTAGATGTAATAAAAACAGATAAACTTGGAAAACTCTCTTTAACAATAGAGGGCTGTAAAGAACGCGACAGATTTGTATTACAAACCTGTAAAAATCATAACATCCCAGTAATGTGCAGTATGGGTGGTGGTTATTCACCTGATATTAAAATAATTATAGATGCACATGCTAATACCTTCAGGTTAGCACAAGAAATTTTCTTTTAATGCAACCCCAATTCCTCTCTTAAATGTTTATCCTTTAAACTATTTTGTTTCCAGTAAGATAACATTTTTTGATTCTTTAAAATTACACTAGTAGTTCTAAGTTTTCCATCAAAAGAAGATGGAAATTCTTCAAACCATCCCATAATTTTATAGGGTGCTTTATTTTCAAAAACTATACTTATACTTCTTTTCAATTGAGGATACACTATTTTATATTGCATTAAATTTGAACCTGAAAGCTCTTTATTATTATTAGGAATTAACGAAGTATAAGCTTTAAAAGATTGGATTTGTAAATGTTTCAATTGAATATAATTGGCTGGAGGAATCAACTGAACAGTTCCTATTGGTAATAGTAATGGATTCATTCTCAGAACTGAAAAAACTTCATCCTCAAGATAAGAACTTTTAATTCTAGTGGTTTTATCTCCCTCTCCTTCAAAATATGAGCGGTGTTCTACTTTGTATTCTGAATTTAAAATGAGGTTAAATTGAGTATACATTGTTCCACACCATTCTTGAGAGGAAGCAGAAACCTTAAGTGATTTTGGAAATTTATTTCTATCTATTGGAGTAAATACAGAATTAAATAATGAGTAATCATAGACTCCTGTTGTAAATTTTTTTAATTGAATATTCTTTAAAATCCATGTGGATTTTTCATTTACATAATGCTCGTTTTTTACTTGTTTGTCTGTTAAGAAATCTTCAGTTACAAACACACTAACAAGTTGTCCTGAATGATTTTCCTGATATCTATTTTGTGAAACTTGATATACGTTAACTTCAGCTTTACCTTGAGACCAATATCCATCTATTGCTACATTATTATTTTGAGCAAAAAGGGTTCCAAAAGTAAATAAACTTATTATAAATTTAGAGATTATTGTTTTCATGTGCTTTTTATTTACTGGTAAAGATAAAGTTTTAAAAACTTGGAAATGATTCTCTAGAAAACTTCAAAAATTTGTAATTTGGTAATCTCATATATGATACATGAACTAAAAGACATCATACGTTCTGCTAAAATCGCACAAAGCAAAGGCATAAAAACTGTGCTTGCCTCAGTAGTCTCTTTGGATGGCTCGTCCTACAGAAGACCAGGAGTAAGAATGTCTATTCAAGAAAATGGAAAAATGATAGGTGCTGTCAGTGGTGGATGTGTGGAAAAAGAGATTATACGTCAAGCACAACAAGTTTTTGAAACCAATTTATCAACATTAATGCAGTATGATGGGCGGTATCGATTGGGTTGCGAAGGAATTTTATATATTTTAATTGAGCCTTTTCATCCTACTAATAAATTTTTTGATGCTTTTGAAAAACAATGTTCTTCTAGAAAATCTTTTCTCATTCACTCCTATTTTTCTAAAGAAACTTCAAAAATAAGTCAGGGAAGTTCTTGCTTTCATTTTAATAATCAAGAATTATCTGTATCAGAAATAAAACCAAAAAAAAATCTAACTCTCTTTAGTCAAACCATCAAGCCAGGATTTAAATTAATTATTATTGGCTGTGAACATGATGCGGTTCAATTGTGTAAATATGCATCAGCATCAGGATGGGATGTAGAGATTGTTGCTCCAATAGATGAGCTAAAATCAATTGAAGATTTTCCTGGTGCTACTAATTATTATGGAATTCATGAAAAAGAATTGGGTAGCATTTCTTTTGATTCTCAAACAGCGGTAGTATTTATGTCTCATAGTTATGTGAGAGATTTAAAATACCTGTCTGAACTTGTTGGAAAAGAAGTAAATTATATTGGATTACTTGGCCCGAGTAAACGAAGGGAAAAGTTATTAAATGATGTAATAGAAAAAAATGATTTAATTCCTGAAGTTTTTTTTGATAAGATATATGGTCCTGCTGGAATAAACATAGGTGCTGAAACACCTCAAGAAATTGCTATTTCTATTCTTGCTGAAATATTATCTGTCATTAGAAATCAAAAACCCATATATTTGAAGGATAAACAAATTGGAATACATCAATGATGCCTAAAACTGCAATATTAATTCTTGCTGCCGGTGAGTCTAAGAGAATGGGTGAGCCCAAACAATTACTACCCTACAACAACTCTACATTACTACTTCATGCAATTGAACAAGCTAATAGTATAAAATATGCAGATGTCTTTATTGTTATTGGTGCTCATTTTTCTGAAGTTTTTAAATCCATTAGAGGCCAAAAAGCAACCATTCTCAAAAATAACAATTGGGAAGATGGTATGGGAAGCTCAATAAGTAAAGGAGTTGAGCTGATAAAGAAGAAAAATAATTATAACAGAGTTTTAGTTACACTTGCAGATACTCCTCTTGTAACCAAGGAGCATTATGAAGAATTAATTTCATTATCCGACGAAACAGGCAAACGAATTATACTCACAAACTATGAGGAAGTTTCAGGTGTTCCAGCTATTTTTGACAAATCATTGTTTAATGAATTATCAATTTTATCTGATAATGAAGGAGCAAAGCCCGTGGTGAAAAAATATAAAAAAGAAGTCTTGAGAATGACATCAAAGATCCCTTTTTTTGATGTTGACACTAAAGAATCATATCAAAAACTATTGAAGTTATCCTAAAATTTTACTGTTAGACATTTCTAATTGATCGATAAAAGGTTGTTTTAATATACGTTTCCCAGTTGCTTTATAAATAGCGTTAGCTACTGCTCCTCCTGCCGGTGGAAGACCTGGCTCTCCTAATCCTGTGGGTGATAAATTATTTTCCACAAAATAGGTTTTTACCTCTGGTGTTTCTTCCATTCTAATTAAGCGATACTTATCAAAATTAACTAATTCTGGAGTTCCTTTCTTAAAAGAAAAATTGCCATACATGGCATGTCCAATTCCATCGATAACTCCACCTTCAACTTGATTTTTAGCTCCTAAAGGGTTTACAACAATTCCGCAATCAACAGCAACTGTTACTTTTTTAATAACAGGAATACCATTTTTTAACTCAACATCTGCAACCTCCGCTACATGGGTATTATGACTATAATAGGCAGAAAATCCTTGGTAAGTTTCTTCTGTTGTGTTACCCCAATTAGATTTTTTTAACGCCAACTTAATGGTTTCCTCCATTCTTTCTGGAGAATATTGAATTCGCTCATCTTTGGTTCCTTTTACATTTTGAAGCAATTCAATAAGTAGCGCAGGATGATCTTTATCTAACTCAGTAGCTAATTCATTAAAAAAACTCTGTTCTGCGAATGCCAAGAAGTTCGTGTAAGGTGCTCTCCAAGCACCAGTAGTTATGTTACTTTTATAATTTGCCGTGCTTACTTTATAATTTGAAATACACCCTGCAGGAAAAAAATTAGCAATCAATCCATACATATTTCCATTAATAGCAGCTTCTTTTAAGTGATAACCTGTGAGCTTTCCTTCTTTAATTGATGCTTTTATTCTATATTTAATAGCAGGCCTGTAGGTTCCTGCTGCCATATCATCTTCTCTTGAAAAAATAACTTGTATTGGCTTATTAGCGATGTTTGAAATTAAAGCCGCTTCTTCAGCAAAATCTCCATAAAGTCTTCTTCCAAAACCTCCACCCATTCGAGTCATTTCTAAATGAATTTCCTCAGGTTTTCTGTTTAAAATTTTTGCTATTTTACCTGCAGTCCATGCAGGGGTTTGAATAGGACCTACAAGATGTATTTTTTTCTCGGTAACATTAGCATAAAAATTCATTGGCTCCATACAATTATGAGGAAGAAAAGGAGACTCATAGGTTCTTTCAATAATTTTGTCTGCATTTCTAAAGGCAACTTCTACATTTCCATCCTCTCTATTTGTTTCAAATTTTTTACCGTTTAAAATCTTGAGTAATTCTAAATTATGATCTTCAGTACTCTCCAGTTTTGTATCTGTTGTCCATTGAGCAACTAATGCTTTTTTTCCTTTCATTGCTGCCCAGGTATTAGTTCCTAAAACAGCAATTTTATCACCAAACTTAATAACTTCTAGAACTCCACTAATACTCCTTGTAATTTGGTCATCAAAACTGGCTAGTTTTTTACCAAAAGCAGGTGGTCTCAAAACAGAAGCATAGACCATCCCTTCAGAAACATAATCTAATCCAAATAGAGGTTTCCCTGTAATTATTTTTTGAATATCTACATTCTTGATATTATGCCCAATAATACTAAAATCTTGAGGGTCTTTAAGTGTTACATTTTCTGGAACTTCTAAATTAGCTGCTACTTTAACTACTTCTCCATACCCAAGAGTATCACCGTTCGCATTGGTAATAATTCCTTGAGATGCAGAACAAGTGCTTGAGTTTACTCCCCATTTTGCTGCAGCTGCGTTAACTAACATTTGTTTAGTGGTTGCTCCTGTTTGTCTGAGAGCGTCCCAGCCAAAACGAATGGATTGGCTACCACCCGCTACTTGTCTTTGGTAATTTTTTGGATCATAAAGTCCTTGCGCTACAGAAACTTTATTCCAGGAAACATCCAATTCTTCAGCAATAATCATTGGCATAGATGTTTTCACACCTTGCCCAATTTCAGGATTTGGTGAAAAAATTGTAACATAGCCTTCATCAGAAATTTTTATAAACGCATTGAAATCATTAAAATTAAGCTTTGATATATCTACAGGTAAAATGGCTTCCGGTTTACAGGCGCTTAACAAATTAAAACCGATTAACATACCACCTCCGGCAAGTAAGGAAGTTTTTAGAAAATTTCTTCTACTAAAAATAAGTGATTTATTTTGAGACATAATGATGATGATTATATGTTAAATTATGAGTTTTTAACAGCAAATTCTACTGCTTTTTCTATTCTATTGTATGAAGCACATCTACATATATTTCCATGCATTGCTTCTCTAATTTCATCTTTTGAAGGCGTAGAATTTTCCTTTAAAAAAGCTGATGCAGTCATTATTTGACCTGACTGACAGTACCCACATTGAGGGACATCAATTTCTTTCCAAGCTATTTGTACTGGATGAGTCCCATTTTCTGAAAGTCCTTCAATAGTTGTAATTGATTGATCTAAAATAGAGGAAATGGGAAGAGAGCAACTTCTTACTGCAATATTATCAACATGCACAGTACATGCTCCGCATTGTGCTATTCCACAACCAAACTTAGTCCCTTTCATCGATAATTCGTCTCTTAAAACCCAAAGAAGCGGCGTATCTTCATCTGCATTAACTTTGATTTTCCTTCCATTAATTTTCAACGTATAATTTGGCATAGTTTATGAATTTAGAATAAAAGCATAAGTTACAAAAACTTATTTTTATTTAAAATTATTTTTTTAAACTATGACAAGAAGTCTTTATTCAATTTCTTAGTTATTTTAAGAGCTGAAAAAAATACAAAACCTTTACACAAACAATACACAAAAACAAAAAGTCTATGTTTTAATTGATTTAACGTAACTTGGGAACCAAACAAAAGGAGATAATTTAATTTTAGTTAAATTTTTAGTAATATATTTTTCAAAACAAAAATAATGAAGTTTAGAAATTTTTTTTATTTTTTTATAATTATTCAGTTTAGTGTTTTTTCGCAAGAACTTCCTCCTATTGAAGTTTTTAAACCAAAAGATTATGGCGCGGAAGATCAAAACTGGGGTATTTCTCAAGGCAATGATAAATCTATTTATTTTGCCAATAACAAAGGATTACTAAGCTATAACGGAGCGCGATGGAAACTTTATAAATCAGTAAACTCATCTATTGTTAGATCAGTAAAAGTTATTGACGATAAAATATATACGGGTAGTTATATGGATTTTGGATATTGGGAAAGGGATAAATTTGGAACTTTAGAATACAGTTCTATTACTTCAAATAAAAATATTTCTTTAGCTGAAGATGAGGAGTTTTGGAATATTTTAGAACTTGATCGGTGGATTCTTTTTCAATCGTTAGATAGAATTTATATATATGATTCCAAATTTAAAACTATTGCCATTATTGAGTCAGAAACTACCATTACTAAAATTTATGAGGTAAATAGTGAAATATATTATCAAAAAATTAATCAAGGAATCTTTAAATATAAAAATGGTGAAGAAATATTAATTAGCAATGATATTATAGTAAAAGACAATATTGTAACTAATATTTTT
This sequence comes from Flavobacteriaceae bacterium, assembly GCA_965657365.1. Lineage (GTDB taxonomy): Bacteria > Bacteroidota > Bacteroidia > Flavobacteriales > Flavobacteriaceae > Polaribacter. The sequence goes on along the minus strand of CBFHOD010000009.1, from coordinate 19,174 downwards.
AAAAATAACGATCAACTTTTATTCCAAACAAAAGAGCTTGGCTTTTTCGTTAAAGAAAATAATAAAGCTATAAGAGAATGGGATATTATTCTCAACAAAAAACTTCGCGAATATAATATTTACAATAGCTTGCAATTAAGAAATGGAGATTTTATTCTTGGATCTGTCTCTGATGGAATTTTATACATAAACAAAGAAAAAAAAATTACATATACAATTAATCAGAGCAAAGGTCTCGGAAATAACACAGTACTTTCATTGTTTGAAGATAATGATAATAATGTGTGGCTGGGTTTAGACAATGGAATTAGTAACATTAATTTTAAAGCTCCCTTCAGGGTATATAAAGATGATTTAGGAATTTTAGGTACTGTTTATACTACTTTTTTAGATGATGATGTTTTATATTTGGGAACTAATCAAGGTCTTTTTTATAAAAATAAAAACGATGCATATCGTTTTATCCAAGGAACAGAAGGCCAAGTTTGGTCTTTGCAAAAATTTAAAAACACTCTTTTTTGTGGACACGATAAAGGAGTGTTTATAATTTCAAAAGGTAAGGCAGAGAAAATTCATAATACTTTTGGAGCTTGGCTGATAAAAGAAATCTCAGGCAAAGAAGATTTATTACTATTAGGTAATTATAAAGGACTTTATGTACTTCAGAATGAAAATAAGAAATGGAATTTAAGAAATAAAATAAATGGTTTCGACATCTCATCAAGACATCTTGAGTTTACCAACCCAAATGAACTTCTAGTAAGTCATGAACATAAGGGGGTTTTTCAATTAAAAATTGATAAGGAATTTAAAAATCTATTATCGTCTTCTAAAACAACCATAAGAAAAAGCATAAAATCTAGTCTTAACAAATACAACAATAAAGTACTTTATGGCTCTAATGAAGGAGTCTTTTATTATAATTCTACTTCTTTAGATTTTAAAAAAGACTCTATATTGAGTAATCTTTTCAACTATAGAGGGTATATCTCTGGAAAATTAATTAGTGCAAATGATAAATTATTTGCGTTTACTAATGATAATATATCCTACGTGCAAAAAGAACAATTGAGTGCTCAATATGAAATATTTTCAATTCCTATATCTAAAAGTATTAGAGAAACAAAAGATGGTTACGAAAACATTCTTTACATAGAGGATGATAAGTATCTTATAGGAACCAAAACTGGATATATTGTTACAGATTTAAAAACAAGAAATACTAGTCCGAAAATTATTAAATTGGATCAGGTTACAACAAGTTCCATTCAAGGAAATCTGAAATATTTAAGTCTTTCTGAAGATGGGGTTTTTAAAAATAAAGAGAATGACATTACGATTTCCTTTAGCATATCTGACTTCAGTAAATATTTGCCTTCATTATTTCAATATAGGTTAGTTGGGCTTAACAATAAATGGAGTAGCTGGTCTTCAAAATCTGAAATTTATTTCGAAAACTTACCTTATGGTGACTATATTTTTGAAGTTAAAGGCAAGGTTGGAAGCCAAATAACTACCAATAAAATTAAATATAGTTTTAATATTGCTAAACCATGGTATTTAAAAAATTCATCTTTAGTGATTTATATAATTTCAGTGATTTTTTTACTTATGATTATAAATGTTTTGCACAGAAATTACTTTAAAAACCAAAAAGAAAAACTTTTAAAACGAAAAGAAAAAGAATTAGAAATAAAACAACTAGAAAACGAGCAGCAATTAATGCATTTTAAAAATTTAGACTTGCAAAAAGATATTGACTCAAAAAACAGAGAGCTTGGACTATCTACCATGAATTTAATAAAAAGAAATGAACTGCTTGGAACCATAAAAAAGGAATTAGGAACTACCAAAAACATCAATGATATTAAGGGGGTTATTGAACTTATTAATAACAGTTTAAACACCTCTGATGATTGGAAGCTATTTGAAGAAGCATTTAAAAATACTGACAAAGGATTTATGAAGAAGTTAAAATCAGAGCATTCAAATCTTACATCAAACGACTTAAGGCTATGTACTTACCTAAGATTAAACTTGTCTTCAAAAGAAATTGCACCATTGCTAAATATTTCTATACGAAGCGTAGAAGTTAAAAGGTATCGTCTACGTAAAAAGATGAATTTGCCTCACGAAGCGAGTTTAAGTAGTTACATTTTAGAAATATAATTATAAGAAAACCTATACATCACCATAACATTGAAAACCCTTCTGATAACATAGGGTTAATATTTACTTTAAGAATAAGGTTTATTTACTGTAACAACTTTTTTTAAGATGTATGTTTTTTATTGTGGTGAAAATTATTGATTGTTTAATAATTACTATTAATTTTATAAGAAATTAATTAAAATGAAAAATTTTATGAGAAAACTGATTATTTTAGTTTCATTCATTTTTATGTCAAGCACACTTTTTGCTCAAACTTTAAATGTGAAAGGACTTGTTACAGATGCTGTCACAGGAGAGACACTTCCCGGTGTAAATGTGATAGTAAAAAACTCCTCTAAAGGAGATGTTACCGATTTTGATGGGAACTACAAAATATCTGACATCCCCAAGGGTTCGATATTAGTCTTTAGTTACCTTGGATATCAAACAAAGGAGATAACAGTAGATCAAGAAATTATCAATGCAGCACTTGAAGAAAGTTCTGAAACTCTAGATGAAATTGTTGTTGTAGGTTATGGAAGCCAAAGAAAAGAATTAGTC
>CBFHOD010000009.1:0-16366 GCA_965657365.1 Flavobacteriaceae bacterium | reverse complement strand
GTATCCGGAGCATTTTCTTCTTTGAATGCCGACAAGATAGCAGAAAAAAACCCTGCCAGAATTGAAGAAGCTTTAACAGGTAACGCCGCAGGAGTTCAAGTTACCGCAAATTCTGGATCGCCGGGAGCTTCATTAAATATTAGAATTCGTGGAATAACAACAAATGGGAATAATTCGCCTCTTGTAATTGTAGACGGAGTAAATATTGGATCTGACTTGAGTGTTATTGATCCAAATGATATCGAAAAAATGGACATTATCAAGGATGCTAGTTCTGCTATTTATGGTGTGCAAGCTGCAAATGGTGTTGTACTAATTACAACAAAATCAGGGAAGAAAAATAGACCAACTAAATTTACATTTAACTCTTTTTCTTCTATTCAAGAAGCATCAAATCAATTAGATTTAATGAATGCTAGTGAATATGCAGTTTATGTAAATGAAACAGAAATAGCTGATGGTAATAATATTCCTTACCCTAACATCAATGGTTTTGGAGAAGGCACAGATTGGCAAAAAAAATTATTTGCTCAAGCCCCAATCTCAAACTATACTTTTAGTGCAAGTGGAGGATCTGAAAATATCACCCATAGTACAAGTGCGAGTATCTTTCAACAAGAAGGAATCATATCACCAGAAAAATCTAATTTTAATAGAATTACACTGAGAAACAATTTAGGTATTGATTTAACAGATAAATTAAAATTAAGTACCTTTTTGTTATACACTAACATTAACAGAAAAACAATCCCAGAAGGTGGCAGAGGGTCCGTTTTATATTATGGATTAAATGCTTCACCTTTAACACCCATTTTTGATGGTACTGCTGGTAGTGGCCCTTCAAGAGGCTACTCCTACATAGGAAGTGAACAAGGAATTGAAATCATTAACCCTTTTGCTTTAATTAACAATACCTACAATGAGACTAAATTGAACAGGTTTACAGGTAAGGTAGAGTTATCCTATGAAATTATTGAAGATCTTAAAGTAACTTCAAGATATAATTTCAACTATTCAGATGTTACAAATAGAAATTATAATCCTCTTGCGTATTATGGCCCTAACAAAGTAAACAACAATGTTAATATAGATGCTAATAATCAATTTATAAGAGATACTAATGGAAATGGTATTATCGATTTGTTTAGTGGTGTTGGAGAAGATACCCAAAATTATACAGATTATACATGGGAAACTTTTATTGATTATAAAAAATCTTTTGACAAACACAATCTGAGTTTTCTTTTAGGAACTTCTATCCGAAGCGAACAATTTTATGGAGTCTATGGTTATGGTTCTCTTGTTGGAGAGGATAGCTGGAGCAATGCTTACTTATTCAACACTCAAGATATCTATGATGAATATATTTTAACTTCTTTAGATCCTGATGGAAATATTGTAGTTGATAACAAAACCGTTCAAAGAAATAGGAGTGCATCCACTGGCGTAAATGAAGATCGATGGTTTTCTCTTTTTGGAAGAGTACAATACGATTATGATGGAAAATATTTATTCTCTGCAATGGTGAGAAGAGATGCATCTACAAGGTTTGGGCCAAACAATAGAACTGGTTATTTTCCTTCTGTTTCAGGTGGTTGGATACTTACCAAAGAAGACTTTTTTGATGTTGATCAAATCAATAATTTAAAAGTTAGAGGAAGTTGGGGTATTACAGGAAATGACAAAATAGGAAGTTATGGTTGGATTGGAAGACTTCAAGGAGCAAATGCTGAAGCAACTTATCCTTTTGGTAACGTACTATCCTATGGTAATGCATTAGGTCAGCTAGCAAATCCAGATTTACAATGGGAAACTAACGAACAAATTAATTTTGGTTTTGATGCTAGTTTTTTCAATAATCAATTTGATGTTACTATGGATTATTATGTGAAAACTACCCGAAATTTATTGCTTGTTCCTGAAGTTTCTGGATTACTAGGATCAACTGCAGGAGGAAGTGCTGCTCCGATTGTAAATGCAGGTACTATTGAAAACAGAGGATTAGATCTAAGTATTAACTACAAAAAACAATTGAGTGAAGATTTTAGACTAGCTACCGGATTGAATATCACTACAGTAAAAAACAAGACTTTGGAAGTGAATAATGCTGCAGGATTTATTCCAAGTGGTCAGTTTGGCTTAGGACAAACTACTTCAAGATTTCAAACAGGACTTCCAATTGGCTCTTTTTATGGGTTACAAACCGACGGGATCTTTCAAAATCAAGCAGAAATTGATGCACATGCTTTACAACCGGGTGCTCAACCTGGAGATCTAAGATTTGTAGACGGAGATGGAGATGGTATAGTTGAATTTGGAAGTGAAGATGATCTTGCAGTTATTGGAAATCCAATACCTGAGATGACCTTAGGTTTTAATTTAAATTTAGATTACAAAGGATTAGATTTTGCAACTTCTCTTTACGCTTCAATTGGTAACGATGCTGTTCGAAGTTATGAGCGTTTTCTAACTTACAGTAATAAATCTAGATTATATTTAGATCGTTGGACGGGAGAGGGAACTTCAAACACTACTCCAAGAGCTTCAACAAATGCCTCTAATAATTATCTTTTCTCAGACTTCTTCGTTGAAGATGCTTCTTTTTTAAGAATTCAAAACGTACAGCTTGGTTATTCAATTCCAAGCTCTACATTAGAGAAAATAAAAATGGATAAAGTTCGAATATATGTCGCTGCTAATAACCTATACACATTTACTAAATATAGTGGTTATAACCCAGATGTATCAAATGCAAATCCTTCTGCTGCAGGAGTTGATTTAGGTCAATATCCTCAAACTAGAACATACACATTAGGAATTAATGTATCATTTTAAAACAAAATATGATGAAAAATAAAATAATATATTTAATAGCAATCACCTTAACTTTTGTTTCTTTTACTTCGTGCGATGATTATTTAGACATTTCTCCTGAAGGACAACAGAATTCAGAAAACTTCTTTAATAACCCACAAGACTTTCAAGATGCTCTTATAGGAGTCTATGATTTATTATCTACTACTGCTTTGAACAACATCCTTGGTGAGATTGCCTCTGACAATTCCTTATGTGGAGGGGAAAATCCAACAGATGTTTTAGATTGGCAACAAATTGATGATATGATTCATACTCCTGACAATGGTACCTTAAGAAGTGTTTGGCAGTGGATGTACGCGGGAATTAGTAGAGCTAATTATATCATTGAATTTCAAGATAAAATAGATTTTGATGAGAAACAAGAAGTTTTAGCCGAAAACTTATTCTTAAGATCATACTACTATTTTGAATTAGTTAAATTCTTTGGAGATGTACCAATGTATACCGATGGAAGAATTAGTATTGCTGAAACGCAATCAATTGATAGAACACCGAAAAGTGAAATCTATTCACAATTAGAAAATGACTTATTATCAACCATAGAAAACTTGCCATGGCAACAAGTACAAAAAGGAAGAGCTACTAAAGGAGCTGCATGGTCGCTTTTAGGGAAAATTTATTTATATCAAAATAAATACAATGAAGCAGCAGATGCTTTTAATAAAGTAATATCATCTGGGCAATATCAATTGGTTTCTAATTATGCCTCTATTTTCTTAAATAACAATGAAAACAATGTAGAATCTGTTTTTGAAGTTCAATACTCGGGAAGTCAAGAAGGTGCAGGATTTGGTTGTTTCCAATGTTTAGAAGGAAATTTTGCAGTAGGATTCATGGGACCTAGATTTAGAGATGGAGATTTCACTCCTTATGCTTCTGGTTTTAGTTTCAACGTTCCTATACAAGAGTTAGTAGACCTATATGATGAAGCAGATACAAGAAGAGAATCAACGATTTTTGATATTGATGCCTTTGTCGCTTCAAGACCTGATGTTACTTACAATCTAGGATCAGAACACACAGGGTATTTTAATAAAAAATATATTCCATATGCAGATGACATTGTACTTCCAGATCAAAATATAAACAGAAGTAACAATTACAGGGCAATACGTTATTCTGATGTATTATTGATGGCTGCTGAAGCTAATTTACAAGCTTCTGCTCAAAAAGACAATCCTCAAGATTTACTAGACCAAGTTAGAGACAGAGCCTTTGGCGACTCTAACAATAGAATAACAGCTACCATAGGAAATATTTTAAATGAGCGAAAATTAGAATTGGCTGGAGAAGGCCATCACTTTTTTGATCAAGTTAGAACTGGGAATACAGCTTCCATTCCTGGATTTACACCCAATAAAAACGAAGTTTTTCCAATTCCAAGAATTGAAATAGAGTTAGCTGGTAATCGTTGGGATCAAAATCAAGGATATTAAAATAAAAACTATTATGAAAAAAATAAAAACATTCTACAAAGCTTTACTGATACTTGTAATGATAAGTTCTTGTAAAGATGAAACGAACTTAGAATTTCTAAATGATGTTGCATTACCATCAAACATTGGGGTAAACTTTATTGTAACCCAAGACAATACTGGTTTAGTAACGATAACTCCATTTGCTGAAGGAGCCACCTCTTTTAGTATTGATTTTGGAGATGGATCAGAATCTGTAAGCTTCGCTAACGGAGAAAATGTTCAACATGTTTACGCAGAAGGAAACTATACTGTTGGTGTTGTTGCTTCAAACTTAATTGGTGAAACAGCTGAGATTACTCAAGAGCTTGTGATGTCATTTCAGGCTCCAAGAAATTTAGAGGTTTCAATAGCAAACGATGTTGCTGTTTCAAGAAAAGTAAATATAACTGCAACAGCAGAGTTTGCAGCTACATTTGAATTTCACTCGGGAGAGGATGGAATTGAGCAACCTGTAGCTACTGGAAATATCGGTGATGAAATATCATATGATTACGAAACACCAGGAGTTTATGCTGTAAAAGTTGTTGCAAAAGGTGGAGCAATTGAAACTACAGAATATACTGAAGATTTTGAAGTAACTGAAATTTTGGCACCGATCTCAAAAGCTCCTTCACCACCTGGCAGGGATGCTACTGATGTGATCTCTATGTATAGCGAACAATATCAACAAACTATTGTAGATTCTTATACAACAAGTTGGTCTGTTGTTGCTCTGCAAGAAGAAGTAGCCATTGAAGGAAATCAAACTTTGGTATACAGAGACTTAGCTTACGCCGGTATTATAACAGAAGTTGAGCCTATTAATGCAGCTGCTATGGAAATGGTGCATTTTGATGTTTGGAGTACAGATGTGAATGCTTTTAAAATTAAATTTGTAGATTTTAATGGTACTGGATACAATGGTGGTTCAGATAATATTGAGTTTGAAGTATCAAATACAATAGATCAAGAAGGAGAATGGATTAGTTTCGACCTTCCTTTATCTGATTTTACAGATGTCCCTTTTTCTGATATCAATCAAACTGTAATTTCTGCTGATCCTGTAGGAACTGTTTTTATAGATAATTTATATTTTTACAGAGCATCATCTGGTCCTGGATTTGATGATGGGCTTCTAACGAATGGGGATTTTGAAAATGGAAGTGATTCTTGGATCGTAGGAGTAGACGATAGTTCTGCTGCTCCAGTGGTTACAGAAAATGGAAATACCTATTATTCAGTAAATGTTGAATCGGCAGGAAATGTTTATGATGTAAACCTAAGTCAAAAAGTTGCTTTAGCTGAAGGAAGCACTTATACCTTAACTTTCGATGCTTGGTCAGATGCAAATAGGTCTATTGTCGCAGGAATTGGACTCAGTGGTCCACCATGGACAAATACAGGTGCTCCCTTAGATATTACAACATCAAGAACTACTTTTTCTTTTACCTACTCATCGATTGGATTTGGAGCACCAGATGCAAGAGTTTTATTTGATATTGGCGGAGAAGTTGGACTTGTGAATATCGATAACGTATCTTTAATAGTTGGCTCAGCTAATCTCCTTACAAATGGTAATTTTGAAAACGGAAGTGAGGCTTGGATTGTTGGAGTTGACGATAGTAACCCTGCCCCTGTAGTAACAGATAGTGGAAACACTTATTATTCTGTCAATGTTGAATCAGCAGGAAATGTTTATGACGTGAATCTTAGTCAAAAAATTGAAATCATTGGAGGAAATTCATATACATTAACCTTTGATGCTTGGTCAGATACAAATAGGTCTATTGTTGCCGGTATAGGACTCAGTGGTCCACCATGGACAAATACAGGTGCACCTTTAGATATCACAACTACAAGAACTACCTATACTTTTACTTACACTGATGTAGGATTTGAAGCACCTGATGCTAGAGTGTTATTTGATATCGGAGGAGAAGTTGGGCTTGTTAACATAGATGATGTTACGTTATCCTTAAATTAAACATGAGTATTAAAAATAAAAATTTTAAAATGAAAAAAATAACACACAACATCTCAGTATTCTTTCTACTTCTGGTAGGGTTTACTAGTTGTCAAGAAGAATCGTATGAAGTAGGCGAGCTAATAGCTCCAACAAACTTAAACGTTAGTGTTGAAATTGTTGGTCAAGACGATAATAACCCTAATGGTGACGGAAGTGCTGTTGTTGTTTTTACAGCAACTTCAGATAATGAAATAAACTATCAATTTAATTTTGGTGATGGTAGAACAGCGGTTAGTCCAACAGGAATTGTAGAACACCGTTATTCTGCTAATGTTGGAGTATATACTTACAATGTAGTTGTGAATGCAACTGGAACGGGTGGTTTAGGTACGAGTACTAATCTAGAGGTAACCATTTTTAATTCTTTCAAAGACGAAGAGGCAGAAAATTTCTTAACAGGATCCTCAGATGTAAATGATATTGGAAGTAGTAAAAAGTGGTACTGGCAGGCTGATGTAGCCGTTCACGTCGGACTAGGGCCTGTAGAAGACGACTATGGGAATGGAGAATTTTCATACGAAGCATGGTGGAATTTAATTCAACCTTGGGATGAAGAAAAATATTGCATGTACGACAACGAATTTGTATTTACACGAACAGCTAATGGGATTAGTTTCGAACAAACCATTGGGCCCGCTTTTATCCCAGGTGCTTACTCAGGAGAATTAGGGGTTGATGGAGACACTTGTCATGACGAAACAGTTGCAACTACTATGTTTGGTGAAAAAAATGTGTCCTTTTTCCCATCAAGTTCAAAAGCGGCTCTAGAGGGTAGCTATAACGAAGTCCCTTACAGACAAACAAGCTTTGAAATAAGTGATGGAGGGTTTATGGGTTGGTATGTCGGAGCTAGCACTTATGATATTATTTCTATCTCGGATGATGAATTATTTGTTAGAATTATTCAAGCGGGTAATGGTTTTGCATGGTATCATAGGTTTACTTCCACAAAACCTGTTGAAGGAGAGGTAAATCCGGGCTATGAATATTCTAATCTAGTATGGGAAGATGATTTTAATACTGACGGAGCTCCAGATTCAAGTAAATGGACTTATGATTTAGGAACTACAGATATTTTTGGTAATAATGGATGGGGTAATCAAGAAGCTCAAAGTTATACGAATAATCCAGAAAATGTGATTGTTGAGAATGGATCTTTAAAAATTACAGCAAAAAAAGAAGGGAACGATTATACTTCTGCAAGAATTAAAACTCAGGGGCTATATAATTTCACTTATGGTAGAGTTGAGGTAAGAGCTAAACTCCCTTCAGAACAAGGAACCTGGCCTGCTATTTGGATGTTAGGATCTAATCATCCAACTGTGGGATGGCCATCCTCAGGAGAAATAGATATTATGGAACAAACAGGTGATAATAAAACTAGCGTATTAGGTACAGCACATTGGTTTAACACCGCTGGAGGTAATAATGCTAGTTATGGAGAAAGTACCTCTGTTGAAAATGCTTCTACTGAATTTCACCTATATACGGTAGAGTGGACAGAAGGTGCTGTTAAAATATTTTTAGATGATGTTAAGTATTATGAATTAACTAATTCTGCAGACTTGCCTTTTAATGCAGATTTCTATTTAATTCTTAACGTTGCCATGGGTGGTACTCTTGGCGGCGATATAGACCCTGCATTTACGGAGGATACAATGGAAATTGATTACATTAAAGTATTCCAATAAGAGCAGACTAGAGTAGACGCTTTTATTAACTATAAATTAAGAGTGAGAGTCCTAAATATTTTAAAATATTTAGGACTTTTTTCTTTACAATTAGCTTAAAAATAAATTCAAAAGGGGAAGTCTTAAAAAAACAATATTATTACATAAAAATTTTAATTTCTTCAAACAAAGGGATTGCAGTAATAGGGTTGCGATAATCAAACCATACAAATAGTCAAAATGCCTATACAAAACTACAACAACCCCTGATTTTTACTTGCATGATAAGTTTTATTCATCTACTGTTTCTCTATTACTAGAGGGCTCTTGAGAATAAAAGAATATTTTGATCAGATAATAGTAGTGTCTATTTGAAAATTGTATGATTTTTGTAGGGGTTTTAATTAGGATAAAACAAAATGTTAATATTAAATTAGCTGGTAGTGATTTTTTACAAATAAAGTGATATCTGATTTCTTAAACATAAAAAAAATTCAATTATTTATCTTACTTTTTTTAAGTGGGTTATTATCTTTTGCTCAGGTCGATAAAGTTTTGGTCAGAACAAATGAGAATGGAAACATGTTGATTGTAAATGGAGAAAAATTTATGATCAACGGAATGAATTGGGATGTTATTCCAATTGGAAAAGATGCTGTAAGTACTAATTTTTGGAAAAGTTCAGATAAAATCATAAAATTAGGATTAGACCATGAAATGTCTCTACTAAGAGACATGAATATCAACGCAATTCGGCATTATTCAGATATCCCTGCAAAATGGATTCAATATATCTATGAAAATTATGGTATTTATACAATGATCAATTATTCTTTTGGAAGATATGGATTAACTGTTAACGGAGAATGGAAATCAATTACAGACTATTCAAATCCTGATATGCAAAGTATATTAATGTCAGAGATTGAAGTAATGGTCAATAATTATAAGAATACTCCTGGTTTACTATTGTATTTACTTGGAAACGAAAATAATTATGGCCTTTTTTGGTCTGGAGCAGAGACTGAAGACTTTCCTGAAGAAGAGGACGAAAAAATGGCTGTTGGAGAAAAATATGGTAGACCCATGTACCGTTTAATGAACGAGGCTTCAAAAAAAATTAAAAAATTAGACGGTAATCATCCTGTGGCCATTTGTAATGGAGATGCTCTTTTTATTGATATCATTGCTCAAGAATGTAAAGACATTGATATTTTTGGAGTAAACTCCTACAGAGGAGCCTCATTTACGGATTTATTCAAAACCGTAAAAGAAACGCTTAATAAACCACTCTTATTTACAGAATTTGGAGCAGACGCTTTTAATGCAATCACTTCTATAGAAGATCAGCGATCACAAGCCAGTTATCTTCTAAAGAATTGGCAAGAAATTTATAAAAATGCTGCTGGAATGGGAATGTATGAGAATACCATAGGAGGTTTTACATTTCAATTTAGTGATGGCTGGTGGAAATATGATTTTGATCACAGAAAAAATGTATCTAAACATGACACAATAGCAACTTGGGTTAATGGTGGATACTCACAAGATCTTGCTGAGGGAAAGAACAATATGAACGAGGAATGGTTTGGAATTTGTGCCAAAGGACCAACAAAAGAAAATGGACTTTATACATTATTCCCTCGAACGGCCTATTATGTGTTAAAGCAAGTTCACCAATTAGACCCTTATAAGGCTGGGATCGATATTAATTCAATTAATAACTATTTTAGTACTATTAATATAAAAGATGCTGAAATTAAGGGAGTTGACAATAAAAACACTCTTGATAATTTAAACAAAAAGAAAGATTCATTGACTCAAATATTATGGAAGAAAGCAACATCTCCTTTATTTAACATTGCATTTGATAATACCCCTTTAGTCTTAAAATTCAAATCTTTTAATGGAGCATCTTTTAATCTTGTAGAAAAAGCGCTTATAACTAAAAATAACACCTCAACAACTACATTTGGAGTGTTTACAAACTCAGGGAGCAAGTGGGAAGGAAATTACTTAGACCTAAAATATCCCATTAACTTGAATAGGGGGAATACCATAAAGTTGTTATTATATTCTAATAAGTCAGTAGAAATATTACTCAAATTAGAAGATACTAAAAATAAGATTAGTTCAATAGAAAACATTGCATTTCATTCAGGAAATGGATGGGAAGAATTAAAATATACATTTTCCTCTTCAGAGGAATTTAACAGGTTTGTAATTTTCATTGATGGTTCCGGGACTACTTCTGGAGATTTTTATATTGATGCCATTTTACAATCTAATTTAAACAATAAACTAAAAAAATAAATAAAGTACTTTATCAAATGAGTAGTGAAACTAATATATTAACAAAAAAACCCTCTCTAAAAAATATGGATGTTCAATTAAAATCTGTTGTAATAGATGATGAGGCATATTATCAGATATCAAATAACGACGCTATGCGTCCTTTCTTCATAAGTATTGTAAGTGATTCTAATCATTGGATGTTTATCTCAAGTAATGGAGGTCTTACTGCAGGGAGAAAAAATTCTGAATATGCTTTATTCCCTTACTATACCGACGATAAAATTACAGAATCTGCAGACATAACAGGAAATAAATCTATTTTTAAAGTTTACAAAGACAACCAAGAATTCATGTGGGAACCCTTGGCTGTAAGGTCACTAGGTAGTTATTCTACTACCCAAAATCTCTATAAAAATAGATATGGTAACAAAATTATATTTGAAGAGATTAACCATGATTTAGAATTAACTTTTAGGTATCAATGGAGTTCAAGTAACACTTTTGGTTTTGTTAAAAAATCTAAACTCATAAATACAGGAAATGAGGCAGTAAAAGTAAGTTTACTTGACGGTATTCAAAATATTATGCCTGCCAGTATTGGGAGTGATGAACAAAATCAATCTAGCAATCTTGTAGATGCTTACAAACGAAATGAACTTGAGGAAAAAACTGGTTTAGGAATTTTCGCATTAAGTGCCATATTAGTTGACAAAGCTGAGGCTAGTGAAGCACTAAAAGCAAATGTGGTTTGGTCCCTGGGGCTAAAAAACCCTAAACACCTTCTCTCATCTCTTCAGTTAAATAATTTTAGATTAGGGAAGTCTGTTCATCAAGAAATAGATGTTAAGGCTGAAAAAGGAGCTTACTTTTTAAATTCAGATATCATATTAGAAAAAGAGTCTGCCAAGGAGTGGATGATTATCGCTAATGTAAATCAAAATCATTCTAACATTGCAAAATTATCAAAACAAATTTCCGAAGACTCCTCTTTATTAGAGATAGTAAATGACAATATTAATTTTGGAACAAAGCGTCTAGTGGAATTAAATTCTGCGGCAGATGCTATCCAGGTTACTTCAGATAATTTGAAAGATACACGTCATTTTGCAAATACGCTTTTTAACATTATGCGTGGAGGAATTTTTGATAATAATTATCAAATTGAAAAATGGGATTTTAAGAACTATTTATTACAAGCTAATACAAAAGTTGCGTTCACTTCTGAAAAAATCATAGAAAAACTTCCTGAATTATTTTCGCTTTCAGAGCTTCAGAAAATAGCATACGAAAACGAAGACAAAAACTTTAGACGTCTTTGCTTAGAGTATATGCCTTTAAAATTTAGTAGACGTCATGGAGATCCAAGTAGACCTTGGAATAAATTTTCAATCAATACAAGGAATGAAATTGATGGATCTAAAATATTAGATTATGAAGGAAATTGGAGAGATATCTTTCAAAATTGGGAGGCCCTAGCTCATTCGTATCCTGAGTTTATTGAAAGTATGATTCATAAATTTTTAAATGCTACAACTTTTGATGGTTATAATCCTTACAGAGTAACTAAAGGAGGTTTTGACTGGGAAACCATTGAACCAGATGACCCATGGTCATATATTGGATACTGGGGTGATCATCAAATCATCTACTTGTTAAAATTTTTAGAGTTTATAAATAATCATAAACCAGGTAGATTAGAAAGTTTCTTCTCTAAAAATCTATTTGTTTATGCAAATGTTCCTTATAAAATAAAATCATATCAAGAATTACTTAAAAACCCTAAAGACACCATAATTTTTGATCAACAACTAGATGCTAAAATCAGAGAGGAGAGAGTAGCTTTAGGAGCTGATGGAGCTCTATTGCGTGATGAGCATCGTTTTATTGTAAAAGCAAATTTTATAGAAAAAATTCTAGCAACTTCGTTGGCTAAATTATCGAATTTTATTCCTGAAGGAGGAATTTGGATGAACACGCAAAGACCTGAGTGGAATGATGCCAACAATGCTCTAGTTGGAAATGGAGTTTCTATGGTTACTTTATATTACTTAAACCGTTTTTTCAATTTCTTTGATAATTTATTAGAAAGTTCCTCTACGCAAGAAGTTGAAGTTTCTAATGAGATATTACAATTTTTTGACAAAGTGCTAGATACTTTAGAGAAGAACAAAGGATTATTATCATCTCCTATAAATGATACTGACAAAAAAACCATTTTAGATGCTTTAGGACAGGCAGGGGATGATTATCGATCACAAGTATACAATCATGCATTCTCTGGCAGAAAAACAACTCTATCTTTTGACAAATTAAAAAGGTTTGTAAGCCTAAGTAAGTCATATCTAGAACATTCTATTGAAGCTAATAAACGCTCAGATAATTTGTATCACGCTTACAATTTAATGACAGTAAATAACGACAATACTATTTCTATAAGCTACTTAAGTGAAATGTTAGAGGGTCAGGTAGCTGTTTTAAGTTCTGGGCATCTAGATGGCAAAGAGACTTTAAATGTATTAAATGCCCTAAAAAAAAGTAAGTTATTTAGAAAAGACCAATACAGTTATTTACTCTATCCTTTTAAAGAATTAAAGGGGTTCTTAGATAGAAATACCATTTCGGAAGATGCTGTTTTATCGTCAGAGCTGTTTCAAGAAATGTTAAAAGATAACGCTTTACAAATTATTGAAAAAGATGTAAACGGGGCGTATCATTTTAATGGAAATTTTAAAAATGCAACCGATGTTACTGAAGCTTTAGAAAAACTTTCAGGGACAAAATACAATGATCTGTTAGCCACAGATACTCCAAAAATTCTTCAGGCTTTTGAGGATGTTTTTAATCACAAAGCATTTACAGGAAGATCAGGAACATTCTACGGCTATGAAGGATTAGGCTCTATCTATTGGCATATGGTTTCAAAATTATTGTTAGCTGTTCAGGAGTCCTGTTTACAAGCAATCACAAACGGAGAAGATGAGATAATGGTTGGTCAACTACTTGAACACTTCTACGAAATCAATGAAGGTATAGGCGTCCATAAATCACCAGAATTATATGGTGCCTTTCCAACAGATCCCTACTCTCACACTCCAGGAGGAAAAGGTGCTCAACAACCAGGAATGACTGGGCAAGTAAAAGAAGATGTAATCTCTAGGTTTGGAGAATTAGGTGTTTTTGTAAAACACGGAAAGTTATATTTTAATCCCTGTTTACTTAGGAAAGAAGAATTTGTTTCTAAAGAAACACGTTTTGATTATTTAAGTCTCTTAAGAGGAAACCAAAGTATCATAATCCCGTCTAATTCACTCGCATTTACCTATTGTCAAGTGCCTATTATGTATCACATTGCAGATAAAGACCACCTAGAAATAACTTTTAAGGATGGAACATCTTCCAAGGTTGAAAAATTAGTTATGGATCAAAAAACAAGTGAGAAAATATTTAAAAGAACTGGAGATATTATTCGTATTAAAGCGTTCATAAATAACTCACATTTAAAATAGGAGAGAAAAGTCGATGAAGTTGAAATTTTATCTATATACCATAGCCATTTCATGCATCATATTGTCTTGTAAAAATGATAAAAAGAACGAAAATTTGCAAAAGAACCCAAAACAAAAGATACAATTGACAGCAAAAGATATATTAGGAAACTCAAAATATTTAGCAATTTCTTATGGTGGTTATAGAAAATCTACTAGAGGGGTACAACCTACTATTTCAGAAATTAAAGAAGACATGAAAATTCTTTATGCTATGAAAATTAGAATTCTTAGAACCTATAATGTACAATTAGCTCAGGCAGAAACAATTCTAAAGGCCATAAAGGAACTTAAGAGTGAAGACGCCTCATTTGAAATGTATGTCATGTTGGGCGCATGGATAGATTGTAAAAATGCCTGGACAAATCATCCTGTTAATCACCAACTAGAAAGCGATAAAAACCAAGGTGAAATTGCTAGAGCTGTTTCATTAGCTAATAAATATCCAAGTATTGTAAAAATTATTGCAGTAGGAAATGAGGCTATGGTGAAGTGGGCAACAAGTTATTATGTTCAGCCTTCAGTAATTCTTAAGTGGGTTTCCCATCTTCAAAACTTAAAAAAAACAGATAAACTCCCAAAGAATCTTTGGATTACTAGCTCAGATAATTTTGCCTCTTGGGGTGGTGGAAGCAATGAATATCATACAGAAGATTTGAATAAACTTATTAAAGAAGTAGATTATATTTCTATACATACCTACCCTATGCATGATACACATTATAACCCTGTATTTTGGTATACTAATAAAGAAAAACCGAACATAGAAAAGGTAAATAATATTATGATAAGAGCCAAAGATTATGCTGTCTCTCAATACGACAGTGTAGTTAACTATGTCAAAAGTTTAGGAATAAAAAAACCAATACACATTGGAGAAACAGGTTGGGCTTCATTTTCAAATGAACTTTATGGCAATAAAGGGAGCAAGGCAACTGATGAATATAAAGAAGCTCTGTTTTATAAACATATGAGAAAATGGACCGCTGAAACAGGAATCTCGTGTTTCTATTTTGAGGCTTTTGATGAAATTTGGAAAGATGCCCCAAATCCAGGAGGTTCTGAAAATCATTTCGGCCTATTTACTATAGATGGTAAAGCCAAGTATGCTTTGTGGGATCTAGTAGATGATGGAGTATTTAAAGGTTTGGATAGAGGCAAAAACCCAATTACAAAAACATATAATGGAAATAAGGACAGTTTACTTTTAGAAGTTCATGTCCCCCCGTTCAAAAAAAATAATACCACATTATAAAAATATATAGTGAAATGAAATTAACTAGAATATACTTTTTTTTAACACTAATCTTTATGAGTGTCTTCTCTTGCACATCAGAAAAATCTTTATCGGTAAACGTTATAGAAACTTCAAAAAATGGAAATAAATTAAGCCAAGTAACAAGCTTTACTGAGGCTCGAGAAGTTTCTTCTATTCGTATTAACCCAGAAAAAACATATCAAAAAATTACAGGTTTTGGTGGATCTTTTACAGAAGCCTCAGCCCACTTGTTAAATAAATTAAGTTCTAAAAATCGTAATACAATATTGAATGCCTATTTTTCAAAAGAAGGGGCTAACTATTCATTGACCAGAACACACATGAACTCATGTGATTTTTCATTATCAAACTATTCATATGCTCCTATTGAGAATGACATAGAGCTCGAGCATTTTTCTATTCAAGAAGACAAAGACGATCTTATTCCAATGATTAAAGACGCCATGAAGATTTCTGAAGATGGCTTTAATATCATAGCATCACCATGGACAGCTGCCCCATGGATGAAAGACAATAACAAGTGGGTTGGCGGAAAACTATTGCCAAAATATTATGATACCTGGGCATTATTTTTCTCTAAATACTTGACAGCTTACAAAGCCGAGGGTATTGACATTTGGGGGATTACAGTAGAAAACGAGCCTCACGGAAATGGGAATAATTGGGAAAGTATGCATTATACTCCCAAAGAAATGACAGGTTTTGTCCAAAAGCATTTAGGTCCAAAATTAGAAGAAGACGGATATGAAGATAAAATAATTTTAGGCTACGACCAAAACAGAGCTGGTATAAAAGAGTGGGTAGATGAAATGTTCAAAGATGACGCCTCATCAAAATATTTTGATGGTACAGCAATTCACTGGTATGAAAGCACCTATGATTTTTTCCCTGAAGCATTACAATATGCTCACAATAAAGCTCCAAATAAATACCTCATAGAAACAGAAGGGTGTATAGATTCTGAGGTTCCTAAATGGCAGGATGATGATTGGTATTGGGAAAAGCATGCAACTGACTGGGGTTATGATTGGCGCGAAGAATCTAAAAAATACTTACATCCAAAATACGCTCCAGTTAATAGGTATGCCAGAGACATTATTGGTTGTCTAAACAACTGGGTAGATGGTTGGGTAGACTGGAATATGGTTTTAGACACTCAGGGAGGTCCAAACTGGTTTAAAAACTGGTGCGTGGCTCCTGTAATTGTAGATCCAGAA
>CBFHOD010000008.1:28500-53243 GCA_965657365.1 Flavobacteriaceae bacterium | reverse complement strand
TAAAATTTACACCTATGATGAAACTTGAGTTGCTCGAAATGTACCACATTTCAACCACCAATTCCAATGAATTTTGGACCTACAGGTGAGGCATAAATCATAAAAAACCCAAAACTAACGTTTTGGGTTTTTTTTATGATGTAAAATTAAATTTTTTTAAAAAGATTATAATTTTCTAGTTTTATTCAATAACCAAAAGTCTGCTAAAACTAAAGCTGTTAAAGCTTCAATTACAGGAACAGCTCTAGGAACAACACAAGGGTCATGACGCCCTTTCCCCATAATTTCTGTTTCATCTCCTTTAGAATTTATGGTAGGTTGATTTTGCATGATGGTAGCTACAGGTTTAAAAGCTACTCTAAAGTATATATCCATTCCATTAGAAATACCACCCTGTATACCACCAGATAGATTTGTTTTGGTAGTTCCGTCTGCATTAAATATATCATTATGTAAACTTCCTCTCATTTTGGTTCCCTCAAAACCACTACCAAATTCAAAACCTTTAACAGCATTTAAAGATAACATTGCTTTGCCAAGTTGAGCATGTAATTTATGAAATATAGGTTCCCCTAAGCCCACAGGAATATTTTGGGCAACACAAGAAATCGTTCCTCCAATTGTATCACCTTTTTTGCGAATCTCTTTAATTTTATCAATCATTTTTTCAGCCATACTTTCATCTGGGCAACGCACTATATTAGATTCAGTTTTTGAGAAATCTAACTGATCATATTTTTTATTCATTTCTATATCACCAACAGAAGAAGTATAAGCATTAATAGTAATATTTGAAATTAATTGTTTAGCTAGAGCTCCAGCTACTACCCAATTAGCGGTTTCTCTGGCTGAGGAACGACCACCGCCACGATAATCTCTAATTCCAAATTTTTTATCGTAGGTGAAGTCTGCATGAGAAGGTCTGTAGACATCTGTGTTGTGAGAGTAATCTTTAGATTTTTGATTGGTGTTGTTTATAACAAACCCAATGGAAGTTCCCGTAGTTATACCCTCAAAAATCCCTGAAAAAAATTCAACAGTATCGGGTTCTTTTCGTTGAGTAACAATTTTTGATTGACCTGGTTTTCTCCTATCTAATTCATCTTGTATAGCTTCAAAATCTATTACCACTCCTGCTGGAAAACCATCTATGATACCACCGATAGCTATACCATGAGACTCTCCAAAAGTTGTTAGTTTTAATAAATTTCCAAATGAATTAAATGCCATGTATAATTTCTAAAAGACAAGTTGCTAAGATACTATAAAAATTAGGAAACCATAGTTTAATTGCCATTGCTAATACCATAATAATTAAGACTTTTTTTATGAATTTATCACCCTTTTTAACAGACCACCTACTCATGATCCATCCTCCAGATGCGTTCCCAAATGAGAGAATCAAACCGTACATCCAATTAATACTATCATTATAGGCAAATATACCAACAGCTGCCAACGTATAAATAAGAGCAACAAAAACTTTGATTGCATTACTTTTTACTAATGATATTTGATTTATACTAGATAAAGCTAATAGTATTATAAAACCAACACCAGCCTGAATAAATCCACCATATAGACCTATAAAGAAAAAAATAATTATACTTAACCAAAAGTGTTTACCAGTAATTCTTTCTAGTGTTTGTGTGTTGTTTTTTTTTGGTTTATAAACCATATATGCAACCACCATCACCATAATAACACCTAATATTTTATTAAAAAGCTCTCCTTCTATTTTAACACCTGCCAATGAACCTAGTATTGCACCAATAGTTGCAGGTATTGCCAAATAAATACTAAAAGGGTATGAGGAAATTCCTTTGCTTTGAAAACCTTTGATAGCAAATATATTTTGAATAATTATGGCTATTCTGTTGGTGCCATTGGCAATGTTTGGAGGTAATCCTAAAAAAATTAATATGGGTAATGTAAGAAGAGAGCCCCCGCCAGCAGCAACATTAATTATTCCAGCTATGAATCCTACAAGAATTAATAATAAATATTCTTCCATATTTTAAGACCTTACATTAATTAAATATATAATAAATATTGAATAAATAGACTCTAAAATTATTCAATTAAAAAAAGTAGAAATGCTTTTACAAAATAAAAACCTTTTCTATATTTGCACCCGCTATGTTTAAAGTATAGCACGACTGGAGAAATGGCAGAGTGGTCGAATGCGGCAGTCTTGAAAACTGTTGACTGTAACAGGTCCGGGGGTTCGAATCCCTCTTTCTCCGCAAAAGGAAACTCACAACCGATGTTGTGAGTTTTTTTGTTTTCAGAAATGTCGAAAATTTATTTTTAAATAGATAGCTTGCTTTTTAAACCTTATTTAAATATAAAGTTACCAAACTGATTTTTTTAACCAAATAAACTAAAAAATGTTTTTTATTAACATTAAATTTATCTTTTAATAACATTAAAAATTATTCCTAACTTAGGGGTCTATAATTAAATTAATGATTTCAAATAATTTGACAAAATTTTCTCCAATTTCTCTTAAAGAAATGGATAATGTTTCACTGTTAAAAAGAGTTGACACTAAATTTTTAACTACAGAGAAAAAATTAGTTGAAATTTTGACATTGATTAGTTCTGAGTATAATGTTTTGGATATTGAAAATAAAAGATTGATGAAATATTCTACTTTATATTTTGACTCCAACGATAAAATACTTTACAAACACCATCATAATAAAAAAGGAAATCGACATAAAATTAGAATCCGAAAATATGTAGACTCTAACATTTGTTATTTGGAGGTAAAAAAAAAGAATAATGTTGGAGTTACCAATAAATTTAGATGTTCTATTGATGATTTTGAAACTAAATTATCACCATCATCAATAAAATTCATTAAAAAAAATACCAACTATTCACATATTTTAAATCCAGTATTATCAAATACCTTTAATCGTTTTACCCTTGTTAATAAAAAACAACCTGAAAGAGTTACTATTGATAGTCAAATACTATTTAAAACAGATAACTCCACTAAATCACTAGATAAAATTGTAGTTATAGAAGTTAAACATGAAAAAGGAAAGGATAATACAGCAATTTATAAAGCTTTAAAAATGAAGAAAATACCAATTGTAAGCTTTAGTAAGTATTGTGTTGGCATATCAAACCTTATACCTTCAATTAAATCAAACCAATTCAAAGAAATAAATTTAAATATTAATAAAATTTGTAAATAAAATGGACATATTTGGAATTCCTTTATTTGACGATGATTTTTATAAAATGGTTATCAAATTATTTATTAATGTAATTTTTTTAACAGGTATTATCCGATTTATTTATTACAAATATTCGAAGAAAAAAGAATACCTTTTTACATTTTACTTAATAGGGATAGTAGTTTTTTTCTTATGTTTTACTCTTAAAAAGTATGAATTAGATTTAGGGATGGCTCTTGGCTTATTTGCAATTTTTGGTATTTTAAGGTATCGTACAACACCAATTGATGTCAAAGAAATGACTTATCTTTTTGTAGTAATTGGTATTTCAGTTATGAATGCATTGTCTAATAAAAAAATGAGTTATGTTGAGATTTTATCAGCCAATTCGATTATTTTATTGGTTGTTTACTATTTTGAGCGGTTTTACAATAAAAATATAATTTTAAAAAAAGATATTATTTATGAAACTATAGAAAATATACATCCTGACAATCACCACATGTTAAAAGAAGATATTCAAAAAAGGTTAGGGGTTCAACTTGTAAATATAGAAATTGGAGATATTAATTTTCTAAGAGATACTGCAGAAATAACCGTCTATTATAAAAAGTAAAGATTTTGAAAATAGCTTTTAATGTTTTTTCTTGTTTTGTTTTAATTGTATTATTATTTTATGTTACACAGAAAAGTTTTGCTCAAAATAATTCAGACACAGAAGGTTGGAGTTCTGTGGAATTAGGCTTTAATATTTCAAATAAGTTGTCTTTTTCAGTATCTGAACACTTAAGATACAGAAATAAAATTTCTACATTGAGTACTTATTTTACTCAATTAGAAACATCTTATGAGGTTTTTAAAGATTTTAATTTAGGTGGAGGTGTTCGTTTCATTAGAGAGAATGATGATGTTGGAAATATTCAAGGTCTTGAAACTCATTTTAGATATCAATTTAATATAAATTACAAGCACGATGTAAAAATGCTCACTCTTTTCTACAGACTAAGATATCAGCATAAAAATGAACTTGGTCTTCCAGAAGAAGATGATGATATTCCTAATGAGTACCTTAGATTTCGAATAGGAGTAGGTTATAAATTAATTGATCCTAGTTTAGGATTAAAAATAAAATCTGAACTTTTTAATCAAATTCAAAATGAAAATTCAGAAAATGGTTTTAATAGATATCGTTTATCTTTTGAAACGTATAAAAAGTTTAAAAATTTTGGAAAACTTACTTTGTTTTACAGATTCCAAAAGAATTTTAATCGATTGGAATTAAAGCCTAAATCTATTTTTGGCATAAAGTATAAATATAGTTTTGATTTTTATTAATCATTAATAGTAATAAATATAAATAAGCATATGAGAAAAATAATTTTTTTTATCACTTTTTTAGTTTTGTTTTCCTGTGAAAATAAAAAAGAATCAAAAATTTTTAAAGTATATGATGAATCTGAACTCATAAAAAATCAACAAGATCATAAAATTTCGAGAATGAAATTTAAGTTAATTCAATCTAAGGTGTTGGATATGAATGAAGTTTTTAAACCATTTAATAATGAGTTAGCTACTAATTTTTCTGAAGAAGAATACAATACATTAAAACCTCTAATTTTAGAGCAAAATATTCCATCCATTCAAAAAAGTATCTCAAAAGGTCTATTATCCTACGAAAAATTAACATTATTTTACTTATACAGAATAAGAAAATTTGAAAGCAATAAAAATACTGCTTTAAATGCTATTATTTCTCTAAACCCAAATGTTCTGAAAGAGGCTAGAAATAGAGATATGAATAGAGATAAAAATAATTTTTTGATAGATATATCTATTTATGGAATGCCAGTCTTAATTAAAGATAATATCAATACAGCTGAAATGTCTACAACAGCAGGTGCTATAGCTTTGTTAACAAATGAGAATACAGAGGATGCGTTTATTATAAAAAGATTAAAAGAGGAAGGTGCAATTATTTTAGGAAAGTCAAACTTAAGTGAATGGGCCTATTATTTTTGTGGAACATGTCCTTTAGGTTACAGTGCAACTGGTGGACAAACTTTAAATCCATATGGTAGAGCTATTTTTGAATCTGGTGGTTCAAGTTCAGGAAGTGGTGCATCTGTAGCTGCAAATTATGCTGTTGCAGCTGTGGGTACAGAAACTTCTGGATCTATAACTTCTCCATCTAGCCAAAATTCTGTTGTGGGTTTTAAACCCACTGTTGGGTTGTTAAGTAGAACTGGAATTGTGCCTATCTCAAGTACTCTTGATACACCCGGTCCAATGACTAAAAACGTCACTGATAATTATATTTTATTCAACTCAATGCTTGGTAATGACCCTTCTGATCCAAAATCTATTGAAATTGGAGATACAAACTTTGGTGATGTTCAAGAATCCTTTAAAGGAAAACGCTTTGGAGTATTTAAAGATCTCTTTAGAGATTCAATTTTTATGAATAATATGGATATAATTAAAGAAGCAGGAGGAGAAATTGTTTTAATTGCTCCAAGAAAGATTGAGCTTCCAGGTTTTTTATCAATCTTAAACCTCGAAATGAGAGATGAATTGCCTAAATATTTAAAAAATCATGCTGATAAAAAGGTGAAAATTTCAGATATAAAGGACATCATATCATATAACAAATTAGAAAATGAATTGAGAGCTCCATACGGCCAATTAAGATTTTTAAACATTGGAAAAGACACAACAACTCAAGCAGATTTAGAAATAATTAAAAAGAATTTAAAAACAAAAGCTAGAACTTTTTTTAAAGCTTTTGATACAGAGAATTTAGATGCTATTTTGTCTATGAATAATTACCATTCTGCCTATTCTGCAGTTGCTGAGTACCCCAACCTCACAATACCTATGGGGTATAAGGAATCAGGAGAGCCCGTTAGCCTTACTTTTATTGGAAAATCAAATGAGGAAGGTAAATTATTATTACTAGGGTATACTTTTGAGCAGTTATCGAATCACAGAAAAATGCCAGAAATATTCAAGTAAAATATGTGTTAATAAATGTATTTTTGCCATTCAAAAAATAGAGAATGAGAACGAAGTCGGTAAAGAAAAATAAGATCAATGTAGTTACATTAGGGTGTTCTAAAAATATTTATGATTCTGAAGTTTTAATGGGACAGTTAAAGGCCAATGGTAAAGATGTTGTTCATGAAGATGAAAATGATGAAGGGAATATTGTTGTAATTAATACCTGTGGTTTTATTGGAAAAGCAAAGGAAGAGTCTGTAGATACTATATTACACTATGTAGAGAAAAAAGAGCTAGGAGATATTGATAAAGTTTTTGTAACAGGTTGCTTAAGTGAGCGTTATAAGCCCGATTTAGAAAAAGAAATTACAGATGTAGATCAATATTTTGGAACACATGATTTACCAAATCTTTTAAAAGTTTTAGGTGCAGATTATAAACACGAACTCATAGGTGAACGTTTAACCACTACACCTAAGCATTATGCTTATCTTAAAATAGCTGAGGGTTGTGATCGTCCATGTTCTTTTTGCGCTATTCCTTTGATGCGTGGAAAACACAAATCTACTCCAATTGAAGAACTCGTTATTGAAGCAGAAAAATTAGCAGAGAAAGGCATCAAAGAAATTATGCTTATTGCCCAAGATTTAACGTATTATGGTTTAGATATCTATAAAAAAAGAGCTCTATCGTCACTTTTAGAAGCTTTGGCTAAAGTAGACGGAATAGAATGGATTCGTATGCATTATGCATTTCCAACTGGTTTTCCAATGGATGTTTTAGAGGTCATGAAAAACGAACCAAAAGTTTGTAATTATTTAGACATTCCTTTGCAGCACATCAATACAGAGATCTTAAAATCTATGAAACGTGGGACTACTCATGAAAAGACAACAGCACTAATTCATAAATTCCGTGAGATGGTTCCTAATATGGGAATCAGAACTACATTAATTGTAGGATATCCTGGAGAAACAGAAGCACAATTTCAAGAATTAAAAGATTGGGTTGAGGAAATGCGTTTTGAACGTTTGGGTGCTTTCGAATATTCACATGAAGAAAATACAGGTGCATTTGTTTTAGAGGATAATGTTCCAGCAGACGTGAAGTTTAGAAGGGTCAATGAAATTATGGAAATCCAATCGCAAATTTCTTGGGAAATTAACCAAGAAAAAATAGGCAAAACCTTCACTTGTTTGTTTGATAGAAAAGAAGGAAATTATTTTTATGGAAGAACAGAATTTGATTCTCCAGATGTAGACAATGATGTTCTAGTTGATGCTAGAGAACATTACGTAAAAATAGGTGAATTTATTCCTGTTAAAATTCATGAGGCTGGAGACTTCGATTTGTACGGTACTCCTTTAAAATAATTTTATAATTTATAGCAGTATTTTCTTTTGTAAAATTCTAATTAACAGATACTTGTATTTTTTAGTTATTTCTTTATCTTTAAAGAAAACTAAAAATAATGAATAAAAGAGAATTTTTAAAAAATGTATCTCTTGCAGCAGTTGGTCTTCCTTTAATTAACACTTCTTTTGCTAATACTCTCAAGACTTTTGAACATCTATCGCCAAAACAAATAGCTTCTGAGGAAGATTTTTGGCTACAGGTTAGAAAAGATTATTCATTAAAACCCGACTATATTAATTTAGAAAGTGGTTACTATAATATTATTCCTAACCCTACATTGAACCATATGTTAGATCATGCTAGAATGGTAAACTATGAAGGATCTTATTATATGAGAACTGTTCAATGGGATAATAAAAAATCTATGGTTTCTAAATTGGCTAGAGTAGTAGGAACCAGTGATAAAAATTTAATTATAACAAGAAATACTACAGAATCATTAGACATGGTTATAAAGGGTATGGATTGGATAAAGGGAGATGAAGCGGTTTATGCCAAACAAGACTATGGTGCTATGCAAATGATGTTTGAGCAGATTTCGAAACGGTATGGAACAAAAAACACTGTAGTTTCTATTCCTAATCATCCCACCTCTGATGAAGAAATAGTTAGCATTTATGAAAATGTAATAACTCCTAAAACTAAATTACTAATGGTGTGTCATATGATTAATATTACTGGCCAAATACTACCTATCAAAAAGATCTGTGAAATGGCTCACAGGATGGGGGTTCAGGTAATGGTTGATGGTGCACATTGTGTAGGACACTTTCAATTTAAAATAAATGATTTAGGTTGTGATTATTATGGTTCTAGTTTACATAAATGGTTAGCAGTTCCATTAGGTACAGGAATGTTATATGTAGATGATAAGCACATAGATAAACTTTGGCCTGTTTTTGCAGAACATCATAGAGAGCCAGGAGATATTTCTAGATTAAATCATGTTGGAACACATCCTGTATATCATGATTTAAGTATAGAAAATGCAATAGATTATTATCATATGTTGGGAGCTGAGAGAAAAGAATCTAGACTCCGTTATTTACAAGAATATTGGACTAAAAAAGTTAGAAATCAATCTAATATAATTGTGAATACACCAAATGATTCCCATAGAGCGTGTGGGATAGCAAATGTTGGTCTTAAAAATATGACTCCTAAGGAATTAGCAAAAAAGTTAATGAATGATTATAATATATTTACCGTTGCCATTAATTATGCCAACGTAAAAGGCTGTAGAATCAGTCCTAATGTATTTACTACTACAGACGAATTGGATGTTTTTGTTAGGGCATTGAAGGAGTTAGCAGCTTAAAGGAAAAGTATCTTTACTTTCCAATACAAAAGTTAGAAAATATATGACCTAAAATATCTTTATCTACGTCATATTCTCCGGTTATATTACCCATATGTCTTAAGCATTCTCTAATATCTATAGAGAATAAGTCTGTAGAGATTTCCATTTCAATTCCTTTCTTGACCGATATAATGGCTGCTAAGGCATTGTTTAGTGCCTCAAAGTGTCTAGAGTTTGTAACTATGGTTTCATTATTACTCAATGCTCCTGTATTGACAAGAGAAGTCAAGTGTATTAGAAGAGTTTCTATACCAATATTATCTTTGGCAGAAAGTAATAAAATATCATCTATCTCACCAGTTATATCATTTTTCTCAGCAGTTGAAATAGCATCGATTTTATTGGCAATTACTAAAACTCTTTTTTTAGGAAAACGATTTTTAATTGTTGCTATTTCAGACAGAAAAACCTCTTTGGATGTAGAAAATTTATTGGAGTCGATTAGAAAAATAATTAATTGAGCATTTTCTGCTTTTTCATAAGCTTTCTTAATACCTATATTTTCTATTTGGTCATTGGTTTCTCTAATACCAGCGGTATCTATGAATCTAAAAGCTACGCCATCTATTATTAATTCGTCTTCTATGGCATCTCTGGTTGTCCCTGCTATATCCGATACAATCGCTTTTTCTTCATTTAATAAAGTATTTAACAAGGTAGATTTTCCAACATTAGGTTCACCTATAATGGCAACAGGAATTCCATTTTTCATTGCATTTCCAAAAGAAAAACTTTCAATTAAACGTTTTAAAACAGTGGTAATTGTATGAACCAATTCCTTAAATTTTGTCCTATCTGCAAATTCAACATCTTCACCAGAAAAATCTAATTCTAGCTCTATTAAGGCCGCAAAATCTAGTAATTTTGTTCTTAAATCTTTTAATTCATTTGTAATACCCCCACGCATTTGTTGGATCGCCATTTGATGAGATGCTGCTGAATTTGAAGCAATTACATCTGCCACAGCTTCGGCTTGACTTAAATCCATTTTTCCATTCAAAAATGCCCTCATGGTAAACTCTCCATTGTTTGCCATTCTACATCCATTCTTAAGAAATAATTGAATGATTTCTTGTTGAATGAAACTCGAGCCATGACAAGAAATTTCAACCACATTCTCCCCTGTATAGGATCTTGGATTTTTAAATACAGACACCAATACTTCATCAATTATTTTGTTGTTATCTAAAATATGTCCTAAATGAATGGTATGAGTTTTTTGATTTTTTAGATCTTTACCACTAACTGAACTAAAATTATTAGCAACAATAGTTATAGCATCTTCTCCCGAAATACGAATTAGAGAAATAGCTCCAATACCCGAAGGTGAAGCTAATGCTATTATAGAATCTTTTTGAATCATGTTACAAATATACAAGTTCATTATATTTATTTCCTAAAGTGTAACAAGAAGTATTTTTACACGTCTAAATATTATAATATTAATCAAATTAATACTAAAAAGAATGATAGAAAATAGGCAATTGTTAGTTTTAACTCACTTAAGTCAGTTGTTAGATCTTATAACTGGTGTTGGGGGATTTATTGCACCACTTATTATTTGGTTAATTAAAAAAGATGAGGTTTTTGACATGGATAGGCATGGTAAAGCCATATTAAACTTTAGAATTTCAATGTTTATATATGTATTAATTTGTATTCCAGCAATTTTTTTATTTGGTTTGGGAATTCTTGGGTTTATTATTTTAGGTATATTTTATATTGTTTTTCCAATAATTAACGCTCTGAGAGCTAGTAATAACCAAGAACCAAAATATCCTTTAAGTATTCAATTCTTGAAATAAGAAAATTACATAAAGTTAATTATATCTTTGTAATCGTAAAAAAAGAGTTCGAATCTTGGCATTGCTTTTATATAAAATTCATAGCACGAGCTCCAAGTACTTTTATTATATATGCTGAATTTTCCTTTATGATTTACATAAATTCGATGAATTTTTTTTTCATTTTCTAAGGTATAAGAGTCATCAAAGATAACTTCAGATAAATAATCTTCTTTTAAAATTGTTTTTAGCGATAAAATTTTATCGAAAAGAATTTTATTAACCATTTCATCGGAGTGCTCTATGTCTAGACAAATCATAGCATTCTTTCTATTGGCAACAAACTTAAAGCAGAGACCTTTTATTTTTGTATTGTATAATACCCATTTTCTTGGAAAGGATTTGCCAAAAGATTTCCAAAACTCCTTTCTAAGTGAAGTAGATTCTTCTTTACTAAACATAAACTTTTTAGAAATTAACCGTGAACTCTTGCAGTTTTGCCCCTTGTTTTCATCATTTGAGCTTCAAATTTCAAAAGGTTTTGCCATTTTTGGTCAACAATTTTTCTATCCATATACTTTCTAGCATATCCTAGGAATAATGTATAATGATTTGCTTCTGAAATCATTAAATCATTATAAAATTTAGAAAGTTCTTGATCTTCCATATTTTCTGAAAATACTTTAAAACGTTCACAACTTCTCGCTTCAATTAAAGCAGCTACTAATAATCTATGAATTAGTGCAGTTGATCTATCTTTTGTTTTTGGAAAAAATTTTTGAAGAGATTTTGCATAATCGTTGTGTTGTTCTCTTCCAAGAACCATCCCTCTTTTTATCATTAATTCATGTACCATTTTGAAATGCTCTAATTCCTCTAAAGCTATGTTTGTCATATCTTTCACCAATTCAGTTTCTTCAGAATAATTAATAATAATTGAAATGGCATTTGCAGATGCTTTTTGTTCAGCAAATGCATGATCGGTGAGTATTTGTTCTAAATTATCTTCGGCTATTAAAGCCCACGATGTTGAGGTTTCAAATTGAAGTCCAAGCATGTATAGTATTTTTTTTGAAATATGATAATTTCTAGTATTAATTTTAGCAAATTCTTTCTTTTCTAATCACAATAAAAATGCTGTTATTTTTTATTAAATAGAGAGGCTAATTCTTTTCCATACTCAATAAATGCTATGGTCTCGTCTGTTCGAGCTAGTTTAATTTTATCAAAAATAATTAAAGATTCGCCATTACTTTCTAGGTGATAAATTTGATGATTTTCAAAAAAGTGTATGATTTCATCTGTGAAAAAAGATCTTATTTCGGATTCATTTTCACCCATAAGTAAGAATTTTTTTGAAAAATCTGGATACATTTCAAAGTCAATATCCTTATATCCTGTAAATGCCATAACGCGATCAAATATGTTTCCTAGCACCCCTTCTTTTTCCATAGTAAAAGTTGGTATCTTTTTATTTAAATTCAAGATAATTAAACTTGTATTAAAGGTTTCTGCAGTAAATGCATTTCCTTCATTAAATGTAACATCTGCAATCTCCCAAGAGACATTAGAGTCTTTAAAAGTTCCTTTCAAGCAGTTGTATTTTCGTTCTATAGGTCTTATTTCAAAGTAACGAAACTTCTTAAGATAAATAGTATTCCAATCTACTTGACTATTATATTGATACTCTTTATCAGTAGCCAAATCTCTCAATCTTTTTTGTCTTTGTGATAACTTAGAAGAAGAATTACTTAAGCTGATTTTTAAAGCCCTATTATAGGTAGATAGTGAAACATGAGCATCTAGTCCAGTGATAAAAACCTTACCGCCAGTAGCTCTTTGTATTTTTAGATATTCAACTAAATAATCCATGTAAGTCATTCCTACTAGTCTTGTTTCCGAAAGATCTATATTTACATTAACTCCAGAAGGTATTTGAGCAACAAGTTTATCTACTTTTAAAATGCCTAAAAAATTTGCTATCCCACTTATTTTTAAATTAAAACTACCATCTGGAAGTTTTATCAATTTAGTTCCAGATTTGTATATCATCCTAAAAAATTGAGGGATAGTTACCTTTGCTAAAAGCATATGTGTTACAAGTGCTAAAAGTAAACCTCCAAGTAAACCAATTAATAAATTAGTGTATAGCGTTAGTACCATTGTAGCTACAAAGAATATTAGTTGTTCGGTTCCCTGATTATAGGCTTGTTTAAAAACTGCTGGTGATGCCAGTTTAAATCCAGTATAAACTAATAAAATAGCAAAAGCACATAAGGGTACTTGTCTCATTATTGGACTTAATAAAACAATAAAAAGAAGTAATAAAATTCCTTGATACATGTTAGACCATTTTGTCTTAGCACCATTGTGAATATTGACAGTACTTCTAATAATTACAGCAATAATTGGTAATCCACCGATGGCGCCTGCGACCATAGTACTCAATCCTATACCTGTTAAATCTTTATTTAGATCTGTTTTTCTTTTGTAAGGATCAATTTTATCAACTGCCTTAGCAATAGCTAAGGATTCAATACTCGTAATGATCAAAATAGAAAATACAGTTGTCCAAAATTCTATTGTATTTATTTTACTGAAGTCTGGAAACATGACAGAATCCATAATGGTGTTAGGAATATCTAATAGTAGGTGAGGCCCAACCTGATATTCTTTTTCTAAGAAAAAAAGCGTTTGTTCATCAAAAAAGTTAAAGGCATACACAAAGGGTATAGAAAGGGCTATAACCCACATTGGAGCAGGTAGAAAATGAAAAAAACGGTAACTAATTTTAGAATGAAGTAATAAAAGTAGTAAACCAGTTAAAGAAATAATTATTACAAATGGATTTGCTTCAGGTAAGTATAAAACTGCATCAATAAGGTTTTGTATAATACTAGGGCTATCAGATTGAGTCCCTAGAGCTACATGAATTTGTTTAGCAAATATAATTATTCCTATCGCTGCCAAAATTCCGTGTATGACGGAGCTATGAAAAATATCAGCTAAACGTCCCAATTTCATTAATCCCAATAACATTTGAATCGCTCCTGAAATAACTACTGCAGCCAATACATAATTAAAGGCTTTACCAGAACCATCATCCATCAATGCTATACCTAATAAGATAACACCAATAACCCCTTTAGCAGGTCCATTTACAGAGATATGACCACCACGATAAAGAGTTGTAACCACACCCCCAACAATCGCTGAAAAGATTCCTGACATGGCTGGTGCCCCTGCAGCTAAGGCAATACCTAATGAAAGAGGGAGAGCAATCAGAGCAACACTAACAGCAGCAATCAAATCACTTTGCCAGTTTTCAATTAATCCCTTAATTCCTGTTTTGGGTATTTTTTCCATTTATTTAATGATTCGATGGTTTGAATAAATTAACCTAGATAGCTAAAATAGTAAATATTAGGAATAATTTTGAATAAGTATAGGTGACTTTTTAAAAATAATATTATTAAATTTTTTTAAGGATGCTACTTGTGAGTGACAGTTTAATGTATCTAAAGATCTAGTTGAAAGGTATCTTTTAAGTTTTTTAACGAAGAGTTCTTTTCTAGAAGTTTATTGTATTTTTCTTGGGGTGTGTAAGCAAATTTCTTTTCTACAGTTTCGTTAACTATCAGGTTAATATTGATACTAAAATTATTAAGAGACGCTCTTAAAAACTTAATTAGTTTGGGTTTTCCCATCTTCAATTGATCTTTCATAAGCTTATTGGGGAGCATGAATTGAACATTAAAATTTTCTAAAAGTTTTGGTTCTGCTGCAGCTAATATTGAAGCCATACTTTTTTCACCTTTATTAATCAGTAATTTTTGATATTCACTCCAAGTTTTTTTTAAATCTTTTTCCTTAAAAGAATCTTTAGGGTGATTGTCATAATTTATTTCAACTGGAGTCTTTTGTTGCTGCTTCTTTTGATGAATACTTTTTAAAGAAAGTGAGTTATTTCTTCTTTTAATATTTTGTAAAATTGGAGGCTTTATAATTTCTGGTTCTTTTGTAATTACTTTTTCTATGGGCTTATCTAAACCTACTTTTTTAACAGCTTTAGATTTTACTAATAGATTCTCTTTTTTTACTGGAGATAAAGAGGTGAAAAAAGTTGCTGGAATTATGTAGTTAGCTGATTTTTTTTTTTCTCCATCAAAAGTGATAGAGGCAATTTGCATTAAAGTTAGCTCTACAAGAAGGCGCTGGTTTTTACTGGTTCTGTAATTTAAATCACATTGATTGGCCTTATCTATTGATTGTATAAGAAAGGAAATAGAAGCTTTAGTGGATTGTTTTAGATATTTTTTTTTGGCATTATCACCAACTTCAAGTAAACTGATGGTTGAAACATCTTTAGCTACTAATACATCTCTAAAATGAGAGGCCAATCCGTTTATAAAATGGTGACCTTCAAATCCCTTACCTAAAATACTATTGAAGTTATTTAGAACTTCTGGAATTTTATTTTCTAATAACAAATCTGTCATTGAAAAATAAGTGTCATAATCTAAAACATTTAAGTTTTGAGTAACCGCTTCTCGGGTTAACTTATTTCCAGAAAAACTGATAACTCTATCAAAAATTGATAAAGCATCACGCATTGCACCGTCTGCTTTTTGAGCGATGATGTGAAGTGCGTCATCGTCAGCAGTAATTCCTTCTCTTTCAGCAATTGTTTTCAAAAAGTTTTTGGTGTCTAAAACAGTAATTCGCTTAAAATCAAAAATTTGACAACGTGATAAAATTGTTGGTATAATTTTATGCTTTTCTGTGGTTGCTAAAATAAATATTGCATGAGCAGGAGGTTCCTCTAAAGTCTTTAAAAAAGCATTAAAAGCCGCTTGAGATAACATATGTACTTCATCTATTATATAGACTTTATAATTACCAGTTTGAGGAGGTATTCTTACTTGTTCTGTTAAGTTCCTTATATCATCAACCGAATTATTAGAAGCTGCATCTAATTCAAAAATATTAAAAGCAAAATCTTCTTTATCTGAGGTTGAGTTTTGCTGATTAATTTTTTTTGCTAAGATTCTAGCACAGGAAGTTTTTCCAACTCCTCTTGGTCCTGTAAAAAGTAAAGCTTGGGCTAAATGGTTATTTTTTATAGCGTTTTGAAGCGTGTTAGTGATCGCTTGTTGCCCAACAACATCTTCAAAATTTTGTGGTCTGTATTTACGTGCAGAAACTATAAAATGTTCCATATTTGATTGCGTATCTTTGTCTAACAAATGTAAGTATCTACGATAGTAATTACAATATGCTTTCTCAACAAAACACTAAAGTTGTAAACAAATTGCAATAATTAATTACTTTTGAGAGTAACAATCAAATAAATTTAAATATGAAAGTTAATAAGAATATTATTTTCACGTGTGTGTTAATTTTTTTAGCAGTCTCCTTTAGTTTTAAAGAATCATTCAGTACACCTGATGTTGAAATTCAGGAGATTGGTCCTAATGATGAAGTAGCTTATTTTGCTAGTGGTTGTTTTTGGTGTGTAGAAGCTATTTTTGAAAGTGTAGAAGGTGTAAGTGAGGCCATTTCAGGTTATGCAGGTGGGCACACAAAAAACCCAACCTATCAAACCATTGGAACAGGTAGAACTGGTCATGCTGAGGCAGTTGCAGTGTATTATGACCCTCAAATTGTAAGTTTCAAAATATTAGTAGATGTATTTTTCGGTTCTCATGATCCAACAACCAAAAATGGACAACACCCAGATTATGGAAGTCAATACAGATCAATTGCCTTTTATAATTCCTTGGAAGAGAAAGAGATTATTGAAAAGGCTGTTCGTAAGCTAAATAAAGAATTTTATGACAATAAAATTGTTACTGAGGTAACCAAACATGATATTTTTTACGAGGCTGAAGCCTATCATCAAAATTATGAGAAACTGAATCCTTACAATAGCTATGTAAGAAACGTATCTATTCCAAGGTTAAAACGTTTTAAGAAAAAATTTCCTGAACTTTTGAAAGAAAAAAAATAGAGATTCTCAAATTTTAATTTCATACAATAAAAAAGCGCTGGTAAAACAGCGCTTTAAATAATTATCCTCTATAAATTTTTTCATAGAGGTCTTTATAATTTTCTTTTATAATTTCTCTTTTCATTTTCATTGTGGGTGTTAAATGTCCTCCATCTATTGTCCACTCATTGGGTGTCAATTCAAACTTTTTGATTTGTTCCCATTTTCCAAAATTCTTGTTACATTGATCTACTTCTAACTGAATTCTATCGTTGACAATCTGAGCACTAGCGATTTCTTCGCAAGAGGTCCCAATCTTATAACCTTTTCTTTCAATCCAATCTCTAATAAAAACAAAGTTTGGTTGTATTAAAGCCGCTGGCATTTTTTCATTTTCACCAACAACCATAACTTGTTCTATAAATAAAGATTGTTTTAAGTCTCCTTCTAGCAAGGGTGGAACAATGTATTTACCACCAGAGGTTTTAAACATTTCTTTTGTTCTACCTGTAATTTTTAAAAATCCATCGGAGTCTATTTCTCCTTTATCACCAGTATGAAAATAACCGTCTTTAATTACCTCAGCTGTTTTTTTAGAATCTTTGTAATACCCTTGCATCACATTTGGTCCTTTTACTAAAATTTCACCATTTTTAGCAATTTTTACTTCCACATTTTTTAAAATTCTACCTACAGTTCCAACTCGAAAACCACGAACACCATTTTGTTCCATAAAACTAACTGATGTTACTGGAGACGTTTCAGTTAATCCATATCCTTCCATAATAGGCATTCCAGCAGCAGTAAAAACTCTTGTTAATCTTTGTTGTAATGCAGAAGCTCCTGAAACCATTAATTTAAGCTCTCCTCCCAAAGCAGCTTGCCATTTTGAGAAAATTAGTTTTCGAGCCATGCCTAATTGTTTTTCATACCACCATCCATTGGCTCCATAGGGTTCATATTTTAAACCAAGATCTACGGCCCAAAAAAATAATTTCTTTTTTATACCAGTTAATTCTTGACCTTTCAAAACAATACTGTCATATATTTTTTCATATAACCTTGGAACAGCTGTCAGAACATGGGGTTTTACTTCTTGAGCATTTTCAACTAATTTTTCAACCCCTTCAGCAAAATAGATCTCCACACCACAGTATTGGTATAAATAAAGTATCATTCGTTCAAAAATATGACATACTGGGAGAAAACTTAAGGCTTTATCATTTCCTTTGGTTAACGGAACACTTTCTTCACTAGTTAGAACATTTGATACAATATTTCCGTGAGATAACATCACTCCTTTGGGTCTTCCAGTAGTTCCGGAGGTATAAATAAGTGTAGCTAGATCTTCACTTTTTACAGCATCTTTTCTAGCTTCAACATCAATTTGATTTGAAGTGTCTTTTCCAAGCTCTAGAAGTTCTCTCCAATTTTTCTCATCAGATATCTCATCAAAAGTGTACACCTCTTTAAGTTTTGTGTTTCCCTTAATTTTGTTGATTTTTTCTACAATAGAAATATCTGAAACAAAACAATAAATAGATTCAGAATGATTTAAAACATATTCATAATCTTCTTTAGATATGGTAGGGTATATAGGTACATTTTGAGCACCGGTTTGAAGAATTCCTATATCCACAATATTCCATTCAGTTCTATTGGTAGAGGAAATAACAGCAATTTTATCATTTGTTTTTACTCCTAAACGAAGTAATGCTCTACTAATAGTATTTGCCTTAGCTATGTACTCTTCACTTGAAGTAGATACCCATTTGTTTTCATATTTAGTAACCAGAGCATTATCTAGGTTATATTTTTTGTGGGAAAAGTAAGGGAAGTCAAATAATCTGGTTATTTCTAAAGACATAAAAGTAATTTTATTTTTTATAAGTTATGAAGCCAAATTACAAAAAACCAATAGATTTCACAATATGATATTTTAAATCATTAAATATTAAAGATTATATATTTTATTGTAAAGATTTTTATGTTTTTCTAAAATTACTTTTCTCTTCATTTTTAGTGTTGGAGTTAAGTGACCTGATGTAGCTGTCCATTCCTCTTCAGTAATCTGAAACTCCTTTATTTGTTCCCAATTACCAAAATTCTTGTTGCAAACATCTATTTCTTTTTGAATTCTTTGCCTTAAATCTTTGTTTTCTTGAAAGTTATTTATTTTAAGCCCATTTCTCTTTCCCCATTCTTTTGCATATTCAAAATTAATTTGAATAAGCGCAGCAGGCATTTTTTGTGCCTCACCTATCACCATAACTTGATCTATAAAACGAGATTTTTTTAATTCACTTTCTAGTACTGTTGGAGCAATATATTTTCCACCTGAAGTTTTAAAAATTTCTTTTTTTCTATCCGTTATTTTTAAAAACCCTTCAGAATCAATTTCTCCAATGTCTCCAGAGTGAAGATATCCATTCTTTATAGTTTCAGAGGTCAAATCATCTCTTTTATAATAGCCTTGCATAACACAATGTCCCTTCATTAAGATTTCTCCGTCATCAGCAATTTTTATTTCAATACCTTTAAGAGGTTTTCCAACAGTTCCAATTTTTAAACCATTGTTCCTTAAATCATTTAATGTAGCTCCTGGCGATGATTCAGTCATTCCATAGCCCTCATAAACAGGAATTCCAGCTGCTGTGAAAACTTTTATTAACCGAGGTTGAAGAGGAGCACTTCCGGAAATCATGAATTCTAAATTATTACCCAAAGCTTCTTGCCATTTTCCAAAAATTAATTTTCGAGCAATATTGAGTTGAAAATGATACCAAAATCCATTTTTATTATAAGGTTCATATTGTTCTCCAAGTTTTAACGCCCAAAAGAAAAGCTTTTTCTTTACCCCTGATAACTTACTTCCTTTGTCTACAATTTTATCAAATATTTTTTCTAAAAGTCTTGGAACTACTGCAATCATATTAGGTTTAACCTCTCTTATATTATCTCCTAATAATTCTATGCTTTCTGCAAAAAAAATACTGATTCCCATCATTTGACAATAATATCCTGATACTCTTTCAAAGACGTGACTTACGGGAAGGTAACTTATCGTTCTTTTACCAGCTCCATTAAGATCCAATCTATCTGCAGTAACTTTAATATTTTGAACAATATTATCATGTGACAGCATAACCCCTTTGGGAGTTCCTGTAGTACCTGAAGTATAAATTATGGTAGCTATATCTTGAGGACTTATATTATTTTTGATGTTCTCAATCTTAGATTGAATTTTTTTACTTTTTCCAAGTTCTAAAAAAGAGTTCCAACCAATTTTAGAGTTGTTATCAAGACGATAAACTTCTTTAAGTTTGGTTTTACTTTTTACAGCGTTAACTTTTTCATAAATATCATCTCCAGCTATAAAGCAATATTTAGAATCTGAATGATTTAATACATACTCATAATCTTTTTCAGATAGTGTAGCATAAAGAGGAACATTTTGTGCACCTATTTGTAAGATTCCAATATCTAAAAAATGCCATTTAGGATGGTTTACAGGAACTATAATTGCAATTTTATCATTTGGTTTAATTCCTAAGCTTAATAGAGAGCTACTAACTTGATTGGCAATTGTAATAAATTCTTCACTAGAATAACTTATCCACTTGCCATTCTCTTTGTAAACTAACGCTTCTTTTTGAGGATAGTTGCAGTTTTGATATTCTATACAATCAAAAACGCGAGTTATTTTTTCCGTCATAATTATTTAATATGACGACAAGATAAAAAAAATAGGCTTCATTTCTGAAGCCTAGATAATTGATGTAAAAATTTTTACCCCTAAAAATGAAAAATCAATCGAGACAAAACTAAGTAAAAAAATTATATAAACAAGAATATTTCATTTTTTTTTGAGAAAAATAGAAATTAATAAGATTACTTTTATTTTTTATTTAACCAATTCCTAGCATTCACAAATGCTTCTATCCATGGAGATACTTCATCTTTTCTGTTTTCAAAATAATTTGCCCAATTCCATTGATATGTAGATCTTTCTATGTGAGGCATAGTAACTAAATGTCTTCCTGACTTATCACACATCATGGCTGTATTAAAATCAGAACCGTTTGGATTGTGTGGGTAGGCGTCATATGTATATTTGGCAACAATTTCATACTTGTCCTCAGAGTAGGGGAACTTAAACTTACCTTCACCATGAGATATCCAAACTCCAAGTGTTGAGCCTACTAAGCTTGATAACATGATTGAATTGTTTTCTTGAATTTTTACAGATGTGAAAGCACTTTCGTGCTTCTTAGAATCATTATAAGTCATTTTTCCATGAATTTCATGTTCTGGATTTATTAATTCTAGTTCCATCCATAATTGACATCCATTACATATTCCTACACTCAAAGTGTCCTCTCTATCAAAGAAAGATTTTAGTGCTTTTTTTGCTTTATCATTATATAAGAATGCACCAGCCCATCCTTTTGCAGACCCAAGAACATCAGAATTAGAAAAGCCGCCAACAGCTCCAATAAATTGAATATCTTCTAGGGTTTCTCTTCCAGATATTAAATCTGTCATATGAACATCTTTAACATCAAATCCTGCCAAATACATAGCATTTGCCATTTCGCGTTCAGAATTACTTCCTTTTTCACGAATAATCGCTGCTTTTGGCCTTGGCAAATTTTCATTAATCTTTGGAAGTTTTCCTGAAAAATTTGGAGGGAATTTAAATAGTAAAGGTTGTTTTTTGAAATTATTGAGTCGATGTTCAGCTAAACCATTTGAAGTTTGTTTTTGATCTAGTAAAAAAGAAGTCATAAACCATGTATCTCTTACTTTAGAAACATCAAAACTAAAGGTGTCTTTATGATTTTTAATTGTTACAGTTCCTTTATTTATAACCTCTCCAATCTTAAAAAACTCAATTTTCTTGTCTTGTAAAGTTTTTTCAATAGCGGCATCACCTTGAAAAATAATTCCAGCATTTTCAGAAAATAATAATTTAATAGAATCATTTTCTGATAGTGAAGTTAAATCAATGTTAGCTCCAAGGTTATTGTCTGCAAAACACATTTCAAGCAGTGAAGTAATTAAACCTCCAGAAGCTATATCATGTCCGGAGTAAATTTTATCTTCTTTGATTAAGTTTTGTATGGTGTTAAATGTGTTTTTTACAAAAGCTGCATTCTTTACATCTGGAGCCTCCTTTCCAATAGTATTTAAAACTTGATTAAATGAACTTCCTCCTAATTTATATGAATCTTGTGATATATTTATATAATAAATAAGTGTATTGTTATGTTTTAAAACTGGTTCAACTACCTTGCTTATATAATTACAGTTTCCTGTAGCAGATATAATTACTGTTCCCGGTGAGATAACCTCTTCATTTGGATATTTTTGTTTCATAGATAATGAATCTTTACCCGTAGGAACATTAATACCCAATTCAATTGAAAATCTTGAAATAGCTTCTACAGCCTTATAAAGTCTAGCATCTTCACCTTCGTTTTTACATGGCCACATCCAATTTGCAGATAAAGACACGCTTTTTAAATTATCTTTTAATGGGGCCCAAACCATATTTGTAAGTGCCTCAGTAATTGCATTTCTACTCCCAGCTTTAGAATCAATTAAAGCAGCAATAGGGGAGTGGCCAATAGATGTTGCTACACCTTCTTTTCCGTTGTAATCTAATGCCATTACACCAACATTATTGAGAGGAATTTGAAGGGGTCCTACACATTGTTGTTTGGCAACTTTACCACCTACGCACCTATCTACTTTATTTGTTAACCAATCTTTACAAGCTACTGCCTCTAATTGTAAGACTTGATCTAAATAAGTGTATAAATTTTTGGTTTTATATTTGGGGTTTTTATAATTTCTTTGAACAGTTTTATCTGTCATTATGGTTTTTGGAGAGCTTCCGAACATATCCTCTAGTGCCAAATTCATTGGGGTATCACCATTGGTTTTAGAGGTAAATGTAAATCTATTATTGCCAGTAACATCTCCAACAGTATACATTGGTGAACGTTCTCTATCAGCTATTTTCTGAAGCATATCTGAATGTTTTTCTGCTATGACTAAGCCCATTCTTTCTTGTGATTCATTCCCAATGATTTCTTTAGCAGATAATGTAGGGTCACCAATAGGTAGTTTATCTAAATTAATTTTACCTCCTGTATTTTCAACTAATTCAGATAAACAATTTAAATGACCACCAGCTCCATGATCATGAATTGAAATGATAAAGTTTTCTTCACTCTCTATCATTCCTCTTACTGCATTTGCAGCACGTTTTTGCATTTCAGGATTAGATCTTTGAACAGCATTAAGTTCAATTCCAGATGCAAACTCTCCAGTATCTGCTGATGATACCGCAGCTCCTCCCATTCCAATTCTATAATTTTCTCCACCTAAAATAACAATTTTATCACCTTCTTTTGGAGTATCTTTTAATGCTTGGTTAGCTTTTCCATACCCTATTCCACCAGCTTGCATAATCACTTTATCAAATCCAAGTTTTCTTGCATCTGATGCACTAGAAGACGAATTTTCTTCATGTTCAAATGTAAGCACAGATCCTGTGATGAGTGGTTGTCCAAACTTATTTCCAAAATCAGAGGCTCCATTGGATGCCTTGATTAAAATATCCATAGGGGTCTGATATAACCATCGGCGTTCTTTCATTTTTTGTTCCCATAACCGATTTTTAGATAGGCGAGAGTAAGATGTCATATAAACAGCAGTTCCAGCCAGGGGAAGAGATCCTTTTCCACCAGCTAATCGATCTCTAATTTCACCACCGGATCCTGTAGCAGCTCCATTAAAAGGTTCCACTGTAGTGGGGAAGTTGTGAGTTTCTGCTTTTAAGGAAATTACAGAATCAAATTTATCTGTTTTATAATAGTCTGGAATGTCTGCTCTTTTTGGAGCAAATTGTTCTACAGAAGGTCCTTTTATGAATGCTACATTATCCTTGTAAGCAGAAATAATATCATTGGGGTGTTGTTTAGAGGTTTCTTTAATCATATTGAAAAGAGAGGTGGGTTTTTCTTCACCATCAATAATAAAAGTCCCATTAAAAATTTTATGTCTACAATGTTCAGAATTAACTTGTGAAAATCCAAAAACCTCAGAATCTGTTAGTTTTCTATTAATTTTTTTAGAAACACCCTCCAAATATGTAATTTCTTCCTCATTTAAGGCCAATCCTTCTTTACTGTTGAAGGAGGTTATATCATCGATTAAATAAATAGGTTCTGGTTTAATATCTATGGTAAATATATTTTGATTTAGACCTGAAAACTTTTGAAATATCATAGCATCATAATCAGAAAAGTCTTCAGTAACTTGATTGAATTCTTCTATCCTAATGATGCCCTTAATTCCCATGTTTTGAGTAATTTCAACAGCATTAGTACTCCATGGAGTTATCATTGCAGATCTTGGGCCAATAAAGAAATCATCTATAGATACTACTTCTTTATTAGTTTCTTTTGAGATTAGCTCAGAGCAAGAAAATAACCAAGTTAGTTTAGTTTTATCTTCTTTACTTAATTCTTCTGTTGTTTGAACAGCAAATACCTTGCTGTTTGGGTTTCCAAAGAAATTGATCATTCTGAATATGATTAGTTATATTATAAAAGCAAATTTAAAAACTTTCACTCTTAAGTTTAATAATCTAAACCTCTTTTTTGAAAGGTTATAAATCATTTATCAACAAAAAATTAATATATTTAGATATTATATATGTGATACTGTTCTTTGGAATAATATTAAGCTTTAATTTAAAATATTAACTATATCATATTCAAAACACCTTACGTTA
This sequence comes from Flavobacteriaceae bacterium, assembly GCA_965657365.1. Lineage (GTDB taxonomy): Bacteria > Bacteroidota > Bacteroidia > Flavobacteriales > Flavobacteriaceae > Polaribacter. The sequence goes on along the minus strand of CBFHOD010000008.1, from coordinate 28,699 downwards.
AACTATACAACGAAAATATAGTCTTAGTATTAAATTCACATTATGAAAAAAATTTCAAAATTAGTGACCTTAATAGGCCTTCTCTTTATTTTGATTAGCGGAACAATAGATTTGGACGATTTATTTAACTATGAAACCCAAAACATTCCCTCATATATAACAAAAGATAATACACCAGAAACCAATCAGATTAACAATG
>CBFHOD010000008.1:0-28401 GCA_965657365.1 Flavobacteriaceae bacterium | reverse complement strand
GATTTTGCTTATGGGATTTCTACTATTAATGAAGATAAAATCCAAAGAGCTTTGTCTCAGTTTATAAGAAGTATTCAATCTTTTGATTCTAAATTTGATGAAGGTTTTGTGCAATCTCCAAACTTAAATGCACCTTTTCCAAATTATACTCCTCAAGAAAATTTAGGGAAACAGTTATTTTTAAATCCACCTCCTAATGGTGGTGCTGGATGTGCTGGGTGTCATGCTCCACCTGAGTTTGATATAGACCCCAATACACTTAATAACGGAGTGATTGGAGTGATTGGAAGTACAACCGAAGTAGATTTGACCAATACACGTTCACCTTCTTTAAGAGATTTAGTTAATCCAGATGGAAGTTTAAATGGGCCATTGATGCACGATGGAAGTATGACTTCTTTATTACAAGTTATAGATCATTACAATAGTATTCCAAATAACCCAGCCAATATTAATTTAGACAATAGGTTACAACGACCTGGAAATCAAACTCAACAATTAAACTTAACAATCAACGAAAAAAGTGCATTAGAAGCTTTCTTAAAAACATTGTCGGGTTCAGATATTTACACTAATGAAAAATGGTCTGATCCTTTTGATGAAGAAGGAAATATTTCTATTGTAGGTGGGCAGTTATCTATTAATGAAAATAGTTTTGAAAAGTCTATTACTGTTTTTCCTAATCCAGTTGAGACCGATATGAGTATCCAATTAGAAACCGGAAATTATACTGCATTAATATATAACCTTCAAGGCAAAATTTTATACAAGAAAAAGATTTTTGGGAATGAAAGTTTAAATTTACAAATCCTAACAAAAGGAATTTATTTATTATTGATTAAAGATAATGAATCCTCTAAAGTGTTTAAGAAGAGATTTATAAAATTGTAAATAATTTAATTTAGAATTAGTTCATTATTATTTTCTGATGAGCTTTCTGGTTATCGTTTTATAATTATTAGATATTTTAATCATATAAATTCCCCTATCGATAGAAGAAATGTCAAGTTCAGAGTTTTCAGGATGTATAATTTTTTTAAGTAGCTCTTTACCTAGAATAGAATATATCTTAACAGTTACCTTTTCTTTATTGATAATTTGAATATAATTGCTAACTGTGGGGTTTGGATATATAGTCGTTTGGTTATTTAGTGCATAATCTGCACTTGAGAGTAGCCCCCCCCAAATTAAATCTGCATATTCCGGATAATCTATAAAAGGGTTTCTGTTTCCTTGAAAGTTATACGCCTCGTTATTTCTTTTTATTTCACGCTCACTTACATTGTCTTCATGGTGCCATTTGTAGAGTAATTGTAAAAACCATGTTTCATATACTTGATTATTAGTTCCGTTTAATGGATTATTTGCTGTCGTATGATCATCCCATGAGCTATCAGTTACTTCATCTTCATATCTCACAGCAAAGTATAATAGCATTCTTGCAATATCGCCTTTAAATTCATCTATGGGTTCAAAAACAACACCAGAGTATGATCCATAAGTATTTTGACCAACTTTTGATCCATTATTTGAGATCCAAGTGTAATTAGTAACTTCACCGAAAGGATAATTAGCCCTTCTGTTATTTACATATCCATCAGTGGGAACAACATGATGAATGTCTGTTCGCATAGGGAGTTGCTCGTTGAAAAAACCTTGAGGAAAAATATGTTCACGATTATAGCAATCATTTTCGGAATTATAGTTTCCACAAGTTCTATCGTTATGATTGTAATTATAGGAATCATTCCCTGAAGGGTTTTCTGAATACATGTCTAAAACTGTATTGTCATTTTCATAGAATGAATCATTGTCACTATCAATGTATGTATCGTATAAAGTATCATAATCTTGATCTACATGACCGTTTGTAATGATAGTTTTTAATTGAGTTTTTAGCGTATACCCACTCCCTGTAGCCGTATTGTAATAGCCAGGTGGTATTTGGGCATTAGAATTTATTCCTATTGTGATTAAGATAAATGCAAGTATTTTCTTTGTCATTAAATTTTGATAATTTTTGTTGATAAAGACAATTTTTTATGAGAAATTTTAATGAAATAAATTCCTTTAGAGAGTGTTGAAATATCTATTTTAGAATCTAAATGATTAATTTTTGTGTGAATCAATTTTTTTCCAAAGATACTAAATACTTCTACTTTTGCATCTTGATTAAATTTAATATTTAAAAAATTATTTGAAGTTGGATTTGGGTATATAGATATTTGTTTCCGAAGATATTCTTCAGTACTCAGAGTAAGATGAGTTCCACCGATATCATCAAAAGTATCCATAGGGAAAATTTCCCATTCAATATCGAGATCAAAATTGATATTAGGTTCAACTACTGTTGACTTTCTTCTCAATGTAACGTCTTTTGCAAAATTTGAGCTACCTCCATCAAATTCACCTACAATATCAATTAGAATATCATCCTTGAATAAGCCAACAGGATCATTTCCATTAAAGTTTAAGGGTTCTCCATAATTAGTGCTTTGGTTATTTGCAACTACTATATCAGCTTGATCCAAAAGGATTTGAGAATTTGCATTTGCATTTATAATAACTATAACATCACCTACAGCAACTGTTCCAGTTAACTCAAATTTTTCTGACCATTCACCACTGCCATTACTATCTCTTCTTAGGTTGTATCCTTCAAGTTCAACAGGTGATGTCATTATATTTGCAATTTCAATCGCTTTATTATTACTACTGCCCTCCACATACTCTGAAATTAAAAGCTCCATGGGAGTATTTGAATTACCGTCAGTTGTTGTTGCATTTACAGGAGCACTTTGTGCAGATGTGTTATTAACTTCATCAACTGACTCTAAGGTTACGATATAGGTTGTAGATGCTGTTAAACCATTAATAGTATACGAACTAATATTAATCATATCATAGAAAATATTATCTATGTAAATATTATAATGAATAACTTCTGTATTGTCTGTAGATGGATCCCAAGTAATCTTAAATGAGACATCGGTTTCGTCACTTATAACAATATTTATAGGTACTGAAGGAGCTTCAATATCTTCCTCTGTTGTAACTGATAATGGTGAACTTTGTGCAGATATATTATCTGCAATGTCTCTAGCTGATACAGTAAAATCATAGGTAATATTTGAGGACAGCCCTGTAACTGTATAGTTTGTATTGGAAGTTGAGGCTTCTAAATTTCCATCAACATAAACATCATAACTACTAACTCCCACATTGTCATTAGAAGCATCCCATGAGAGTTCAACCGAATATGTTGTAGTATTTGTGACTGTTAATCCAGAAGGCACTGAAGGGGCCTCAGTATCTGTATTCGAATAAATACCCCAAATATCCTCAGCTTCAGGACCACCCCATATTCTTGTGGCTAATCTAGGATTATCTATAAATGGGTTTCTATTTCCTTGTGCATCAGAGTTTGATGTGTTTTCATGGTATGGATTGCGTTGTTTTTCAACATCTGAAATAGGATCGTCAGCATTCCATTGCAGAAAGAGGTCAATCATGTCATCAGGTGTGTCTGAACTATTTCCAACTCCAACATTTGATGGCAGAGTTCTATCATCATACCGTAAATACATATACATTATAATTCTTGCAACATCACCTTTCCATTCATCACCAGGATACCAACCTGTTCCTGTAGCTCCAGAATTTCCAGAGCCCTCTGTGAATTTTTTATTCCCTCTAGAGGAGTTTCTTTGAGAATCACAAGGTCTTAAATTATGTGCATCTGCATAGGGAGGGCCATCGATACCATCTTGATCTAAATCTGGAGTTGCCAATGATGTTGGATATACGTGCTCTCTATTCCATAAGCCAACACAACTACTTGACGTACAATTATCATTAATATTTCTTTCTCGATCATTTGAACTATTAGAGTCAGAACCGTTTTCAAACCCATACAATAATAATACTTCACTATTATTAATAGGGTTCATGTCAGTAACCATAACGGCATTCCATATACCAGGAGTATATGACAAGTTGTTGGTATGAGTAGTTATAATTTTGGAGGCAAGAGCTTCTTTTAAACTTATTCCAGTGAGATTTAAATTTACATCATCATAGTAGCTTTCTTGAGCTAAGATAAAAATAGAATACAAGCTTATACTTAAAAAAAGTATTTGTTTTTTCATTATTTACGTAATAAAATTAATAATTACTCAATTACTTGAGTACTTAAAACAAAACTTTTTCAATGCATTTTTTTTTTCACTTTTTTACATCTTTTTGTCAAGATGTTGAGCATGTGATGCTCACTTATTTTCGCTCTAACTGAGCCATATAAAACCCATCAAAACCAGAAATATGAGCGAATACTTTATTATCTTTAACTAATTTAAATTCTTTACCAGGTTCTGAAGCTAAAAATTCAGCGATCTGATGCTGATTTTCTGACGGAAGAACAGAACATGTAGCATAGACTAATTTACCTCCGTGTTTTACCATTTTAGAATAGTGTTGTAAAATATCTTGTTGTACTTTTTTAATATTATCAAGAAATTCAGGTTGAAGTTTCCATTTAGAATCAGGGTTTCTTCTCAAAACTCCCAATCCCGAACAAGGTGCATCTATTAAAACTCGATCAGCTTTACCATATAATTTTTTTATTGGTTTAGTAGAGTCTATGACTCTAGTATCTATGTTGTGAACTTTGTTTCTACGTGCTCTTACTTTAAGTTTTCTTAGTTTACTTTCGTAAATATCCATGGCAATAATTTGTCCTTTATTTTTCATAAAAGAAGCCAAATGCAATGTCTTTCCACCGGCACCTGCACAGGTATCAACAACCTTCATGCCAGGTTCAACATCTAAATATTCTGCCACCAATTGTGAGGAGGCATCTTGAACCTCAAAATATCCATTTTTGAAAGCTTCTGTTCTAAAAACATTAGCTCTTTCTATCAATCTTAATGCATCTTCATGATTAGAAATGAATTCAGTAAAAATACTTTCTTCACTAAGTATTTTTTGAAGTTCTTTCTTGGTGATGTTTAGTGTATTGGTTCTTAAAATCACTTCTGCTTGTTTGTTAAGAGCAGCTAGTTCTTTTGTCCATAATTCTTCTCCAAGTTCAGAAATAGCAATATTGTCTATCCAGTCTGGAATTGATTCTCTGAATTTTCGTATTCTTGATAGCTCATCAAACTTTCCTTTTATTCTTCGTGTAGGAGTAGGTTCAATTTGATTCCAATCTGGCAAAGTAATGCCTTTTAATACACACCAAACTGAAAATATTCTCCATAAGTTATTTCTATCAAAAGGCTCCTTAACATTAGCTATTTCAGCATATAATCTTTTCCAGCGAACTATTTCATAAATGGTTTCTGCTACAAATTTACGATCACGGCTTCCCCATCGTTTATCTCTTTTTAATGCCTTTTCTACTGCTTTGTCTGCGTAAACACCTTCATTAAAGATATCACGAATACTATCTATGACGGTATATACTAAATTTCTATGTAACCTCAATATTGAAAATTTAACGCTACAAAGATAACAATAGACTTTGAGTAAAAAACCTTAATCGTTTTTCTTTTTGGGATCTTTTTTAATTATTCTTATTCACAGAATAAATTGATTTAATATGATTAAATTCGCTACAAATAGTCTAATTGATGAACTTAAACAACCCTATTTATTACATTAATGGTGTTAGTAACGTCAGGGCTAGTTTAATTTCTGCAGAACTAGGATTATTTAGAATAAATGACTTACTTCATTTTTTTCCATACAGATATATAGATAGAACTAAGTTTTATAAAATTAATGAACTCATAGATAATAATTCTGACATCCAAATTATTGGAAGAATTATTTCACTTAAAACAATTCAACAAAAAAAAGGTAGCAGATTAATAGGGAAGCTTCAAGATGAAACGGGTGCTATGGAGTTGGTTTGGTTTAAAGGCCATAAGTGGTTAAAAGATGCCATTAAAATTAACACACCTTATGTTATTTTTGGTAAATTAAATCATTTTAAAGGTAATTTTTCTATTGTTCATCCTGAAATGGATTTATTGGAGGATTATAAAAAAAAATTACAAACAAAATTACAACCAGTATACTCTTCATCTGATAAGTTAGTTAATAGTGGTTTAAGCAACAAAATGTTTAGAGGGTATCTTCAAGATTTACTTCAACAAATATTTGAACAAATTCAAGAGAATTTATCTACAGAGTTAATTCTTAGTCAAGGACTTATTAGTAAAAAGGAAGCATTATTAAATATACATTTTCCTACCTCTCCAGAAATGTTAGAAAAAGCTCAACATCGCTTAAAGTTTGAAGAACTTTTTTTTATTCAGTTACAATTAATTCGTAAAAAACTCATTAGAAAAAATAAAATTAAAGGCTATGTTTTTGAAAAAGTTGGAACTGTTTTTAATGAATTTTATAATCACTATTTACCTTTTAATTTAACCAAGGCACAAAAAGTAGTGCTCAAAGAAATTAGAAACGATGTTGCTTCCAATGCTCACATGAATCGCTTATTACAAGGTGATGTTGGGTCAGGAAAAACCATTGTTGCTTTATTAGCAATGTTATTGGCTATAGACAATGGTTTTCAAGCAAGTATTATTGCTCCAACAGAAATTCTAGCTACTCAACATTTTAAGGCAATTTTAGAACTATTGCAAAACATGAATGTTTCTATTGCGTTATTAACAGGCTCAAGTTCAGTAAAAAAAAGAAGGGAAATTCATGAGAGTTTAGAGAATGGAGAACTAAATATATTAATAGGAACACATGCATTATTAGAAGATAAAGTTAAATTTCAGAATCTTGGAATTGCTATCATAGACGAACAGCATAGATTTGGTGTTGCACAACGTTCTAAAATGTGGCAAAAGAATACCTTACCTCCACATATTTTAGTGATGACAGCTACACCCATTCCTAGAACCCTTGCTATGAGTGTCTATGGAGATTTGGATATTTCTGTAATTGATGAATTGCCACCTGGGAGGAAGGAAGTAAAAACAGTGCATCGATATGATAGTAATAGATTGGCTGTGTTTAAATTTATGAAGCAGGAAATAGAAAATGGAAGACAAGTTTATGTTGTATACCCATTAATTGAAGAGTCTCAAGCTATGGATTACAAAGACTTAATGGATGGTTATGAGAGTATTTCTAGAGAGTTTCCAATGCCCAAATACCAAATCAGTATCGTACATGGTAAAATGAAAGCAGCTGATAAAGAATATGAAATGCAACGTTTTGTGAAAGGGCAAACCCAGATTATGGTTGCAACTACCGTTATAGAAGTTGGAGTTAACGTGCCAAATGCTAGTATTATGGTAATTGAAAGTGCAGAGCGTTTTGGTTTAAGTCAGTTGCATCAACTAAGAGGAAGGGTAGGTCGTGGAGCAGATCAGAGTTATTGCGTCTTATTATCCAGTTTTAAATTATCACCTGAGGCAAAAACAAGATTAAAAACGATGGTGGAGACATCAGACGGCTTTAAAATTGCTGAGGTAGATTTAAAATTACGTGGACCAGGAAATATGATGGGTACCCAACAAAGCGGCGTACTAAATTTAAAAATTGCCGATGTAGTGAAAGATACTTCCATACTTTACAAGGCAAGAAATGCAGCCATAGAAATTTTAAAAGATGATCCAAATCTTTCAAAGTTTAAAAATACAATGATGCAAAACACGTATTCTGAAATTTCTAAAACAACAGGAGCTTGGTCAAATATCAGTTAGTGCTCCATTTTGGATTTTCTTTTAATATTTTTTTATAAATATTACAATTTTTTTGATGAGCCCCCTTTAAGTATCCTGTACTCATTAAAAATTCATTAGTAATTTCTCCCCCAGTAAATTTGAATGTTTTCCTAAATAATTTGACCCATTCTTCTTTCGTTTTTGGATGATTATTATTTAGCCAAGATTGAAAAGAACCAAACTTTTTTTGAATTTCTGTTAGTATTTGAGCATTGTGAATAACTGCATTTATTTTAAGTCTATTTCTTACAATTCCTGCATCATTCAATAAACGTTCACGTGCTTTATCGTTATAATTAGCAATTGTTTTAATTGAGAAGTTTGAATAAGCTTTTCTGAAATTTTCTTGTTTATTTAGAATAGTATTCCATGATAGACCGGCTTGATTTATTTCTAAAATTAACCTACCAAATAGCTCATTATCACAATCTAGTGGGTATCCGTATTGCGTATCGTGATAGATTTTATGAACATTATTTTTATCCAATTTTTTTGTAAAATCGCAATAAGTAGATTCATTAGCCATATAAAAATATAATTTGTAATTTAATGAAAGAGAGTTTTTTTATGCCTCTAGGACTTAAGATAGTAGTTAGTTTTTTATGTTCTTAAAAATAAATCTAAATCATAATATTTTTTATCTTGGAAAGATATTAAATTTTACTCTTCGTAAATTCTTAAAAATCTTCCCAAAAAAAACTTTAATTTCTTTAAATTTGCAACTAAATCTAAAACATTAGATGAAAATATCATATAACTGGTTAAAACAATTTTTACAAACAGATTGGGAAGTAAATAAGACAAGTGAATTATTAACTGACCTTGGTTTAGAAGTTGAAGGAGTAGAGACCATTGAGTCTATTAAAGGGAGTCTTGAGGGAGTTGTAGTAGGAGAAGTATTAACATGCATTCAACATCCTAATGCAGATCGTTTAAAACTAACAACTGTAAATTTAGGATCCGGAGATCCAGTTCAAATTGTTTGTGGAGCTCCCAATGTTGCTGAAGGTCAAAAGGTTCCTGTAGCTACAATAGGAACTATGTTGTATGATGATTCAGGTTCTGGTTTTAAGATTAAGAAAGGAAAAATTCGAGGAGAGGAAAGTCATGGAATGATTTGTGCTGAAGATGAATTGGGTTTAGGGACTAGTCATGATGGTATTCTAATTCTTGATGATCAATTAAAACCAGGGACTAAAGCAGCTGACGTCTTCAATATAGAGATTGACAAAGTTTTTGAAATTGGTTTAACTCCAAACCGAGCAGACGCTATGAGTCATTATGGAGTTGCTAGAGATTTTCGTGCTGGATTAATTCAACATGGTATTAACCTAGAGCTCATTTCCCCGTCTGTTAGTGATTTTCAGGTAGATGAAAGAAGACTAAGAATAGATGTTGAAGTAGATAAAAAAGAATCTGCACCTCGTTATTGTGGAATATCAATTGTAGATGTTGAAGTAAAAGATTCTCCTGAATGGATTCAAAACCGCCTTAAATCTATTGGTTTAACCCCTAAAAATAACATCGTAGACATTACAAATTATGTTTTACATGAATTAGGACAACCTCTACATGCATTTGATGCAGATAAAATAGAGGGTAATAAAGTTGTTGTAAAAACATTAGAATCTGGTACAAAATTTACCACTTTAGATGGTGTTGAAAGAGAATTACATTCTGAAGATATCATGATTTGTGATGCGGCATCAAACCCCTTATGCATTGCAGGTGTTTTTGGAGGAATACATTCTGGTGTAACAGAAAAAACGACTTCTATATTTTTAGAAAGTGCTTATTTTAATCCTGTTTCTATTCGAAAAACAGCTAAAAGACATGCGTTAAATACTGATGCCTCATTTCGTTTTGAACGAGGGATTGATATTAATTTCACGAAATATGCATTAAAGCGTGCAGCAATTTTAATAAAGGAATATTCAAATGGGAAAATAGCATCTGATGTGATGGATTATTATCCTGAAAAAATGGAAGATTTCCAAGTTTTCTTTTCTTATGACAATGCTTTTAGATTAATTGGTCAAGAGCTAGACAAAGAAACTATTAAGAATATTTTAGCTTCATTAGAAATTAAAATAAGTAGTGAAACCGAAGCAGGTCTAGGCTTAACAATACCCTCTTTTAGGGTAGATGTTCAAAGGGAAGCAGATATTATAGAAGAAATTCTTAGAGTTTATGGTTACAATAATATTAAGTTTTCTCACAAATTAAATTTATCAATTTCTTCCAATAGTAATAAAGATATTTTAGTAGAAAATATGGTTGCTAACCATTTGACTTCATTAGGTTTTAATGAAACAATGGCAAATTCCTTGACAAAAGAGGATTACATTTCTCTCTCCAAGAATTTAAAAACAGAATTTAATGTAAGCATGTTAAATCCATTAAGTAACGATCTGAAAGTATTAAGACAATCATTACTTTTTAGTGGATTAGAATCTATATCCTATAATCTCAACAGAAAAAATAATTCACTGAAATTATATGAATTTGGAAAAACATATCATAAGTATGAACATGGATATCAAGAAGATAAACACCTAACTATTTTTATTTCAGGAGCAAGAACTAAAGATACTTGGACAAGCCCATCACAAAATTCAGACTTCTTTTATTTAAAAGGAATTATAATATCAATTTTAGAAAGAATAGGGATTTCAAATTTAAAAACAAGCCCAATAAAGTCTGATGTATTTTCTGAAGGTATTGTATTTAGTTTAGGGAAAAAGAAATTGGTAGAATTTGGTGTAGTTACTAAACAAATACGAAAAGAATTTGGGATTAAACAGGAAGTTTTATTTGCAGATTTTGACTGGTCAACTATCCTTTCAATTTCTGGAAATAAAAAAATAAAAGTTTCCAACTTAACTAAGTTTCCATCAGTAAAAAGAGATCTAGCGCTTTTATTAGACGAAAAAATTACATTTAAAGAGATATATGATTTGGCATTTCAATCTGAAAGAAATTTATTAAAAGATGTTGATTTGTTTGATGTTTATCAAGGAGATAAACTACCTGAAGGTAAAAAATCATATGCAGTGAGTTTTGTTTTACAAGATAAAAACAAGACCTTAGAAGATCGTCAAATTGATAAAATAATGCAAAAACTACAACAGTCATTTGAAAAGAATTTAAAGGCTGTTTTAAGATAATAATAAGCTGCGTTTGAAGCTTTTTTTATATAATATGTACAAACTATTTATCCGTCCATTTCTGTTTTTATTTGATCCTGAGAAGATACATTATGTAACTTTTTCTTTGATTCGTTTTTTATGTAAAGTTCCTCTCATGACTTTCGTATTTAGATGGATATATAAAATAGAAGACAAACGATTAGAAAGAACACTTTTTGGGATTACATTTAAAAATCCAGTCGGTTTAGCAGCGGGTTTTGATAAAAATGCCGTACTGTTTAATGAATTGGCAAATTTTGGTTTTGGTTTTATAGAAATTGGAACCGTAACACCTGAAGCTCAAGAAGGTAACGCTAAGAAAAGATTATTTAGATTAAAAGAGGATAATGGAATCATAAATAGGATGGGTTTTAATAATGATGGTCTAGAGATCGCAATCCAACAATTAAAAAAAAATAAAGGACAACTTATCATTGGTGGAAATATTGGAAAAAATACACAAACCACTTCAGAGTTTTACACAAGGGATTATGAATTGTGTTTTAAAGCCCTTCATCCTTATGTAGATTATTTTGTTTTAAATGTAAGTTGCCCTAACGTTGGAAGTCATGCAAAGTTGAACGACAAATCATATTTAATAGAATTAATTTCAGCTATTCAAAAACTAAATAATCAAGAAATTATTCAAAAACCAATTTTATTAAAAATTGCACCTGATTTAAACAATAATCAACTTGACGAAATCATTGAATTGGTAGCGGAAACAAAAATTGATGGTGTTATAGCTTCTAATACTTCAATTTCTAGAAATAATTTAAAAGCTTCAGATCGCCTTTTAAAAGAAATTGGTAATGGTGGGTTAAGTGGACAACCAATTAAGGAATTAAGTACTAGAGTAATTAAGTATTTAGCTCAAAATTCTAATAAAGCATTTCCAATTATTGGAGTAGGAGGAATACATTCAGCAAAAGATGCTCTCGATAAAATTGAAGCTGGTGCAGATTTGGTTCAGATTTATACTGGCTTTATCTACGAAGGACCAGGGTTAATCAAACAGATAAACAAAGCATTTTTAAAGTGATTTTTAAACAGCAATAATGGATATACTAATATCATTTGTACTGGCTGTTTCTTTATTGGCAATTTCCCCGGGTCCAGATAATGTTTTTGTGTTAATGCAAAGTGTTATTTATGGAAAGAAATATGGACTAGCAACCATTATAGGGTTAATGACGGGTTGCATTATTCATACCCTATTATTAGCGGTAGGGATTTCAACACTTATTAAAAATAATACTTTTATTTTTCTAGGGATTAAACTATTCGGTGCTATCTATCTTTTGTATTTAGCGTATAATGTATATAAGAGTAGTTCAGTGATTTCTATTAGTACTGATAAAATTGAAAAAAAGACACCTTTTCAATTGTTTAAAATAGGATTTATTATGAATGTACTAAACCCTAAAGTTACCCTCTTTTTTTTAGCACTATTTCCTGGGTTTTTATTTACAGAAAAATTATCCATTAGCTTACAGTTTCTGGTTTTAGGTGCTTTGTTTATACTGGTCTCATTTGTTATTTTTTCTTTTATAGCTATGCTTGGAGGAACTATTTTTGAGAAAATTAAAGCCAGTAAACATATTGGTATTTGGTTTAAATGGATTCAAATTTTTGTATTTATTGGCATTGCTGTCTTTATTTTGATATAGAGTGAATGCTTTAAATTGTATCTTTGAATAGATGAATAAAGTGAAAATTATAGAATGTCCAAGAGATGCCATGCAGGGCATAAAAAGTCATTTTATTCCTACTAATGCTAAAGCAAGATATATTAACTCTTTACTAAATGTTGGTTTTGATACTGTAGATTTTGGAAGTTTTGTGTCGCCTAAAGCAATTCCTCAGATGCGAGATACTGCTGCTGTTTTATCAAAACTAGACCTTTCTAAAACTCAAAGTAAATTATTAGCAATTATTGCAAATATAAGAGGAGCTAATGATGCTAGCCAATTTGAGGAAATTAATTATTTAGGATATCCATTTTCAATTTCTGAGAATTTTCAAATGCGGAATACTCACAAAACAATTCATCAATCCATTAAAGAACTGGAAGAGATTTTATCGATAGCTTCAAAAAACAATAAAGAAGTTGTTGTTTACCTATCTATGGGATTTGGTAATCCTTATGGAGATCCTTGGAATATTAATATTGTAGGAGAATGGACCGAAAAACTATCCAATATGGGTGTTAACATTATATCGCTATCAGACACCATTGGAAGTTCTACTCCAGATGTAATTACTTACTTATTTTCAAACTTAATTTCTAACTATCCAAAAATTGAATTTGGAGCTCATATCCATACCACTCCAGGTTCTTGGCATGAAAAAGTTGATGCTGCATTTAATGCCGGATGTAAGCGTTTTGATGGAGCCATAAAAGGATATGGTGGGTGTCCAATGGCTAAAGATGAGTTAACTGGCAACATGCCAACAGAAAAGCTCGTTTCCTATTTTACTGCTCAAAAAGTGGTTACAGGCATTAAACCCATGAGTTTTGAGAGTGCTTATAATCAAGCCTTGAAAACTTTCTAATCCAACAAGTAAAACCTATGAAATATTTCAAACCAATTTTATTTTTTTTATCTACACTACTATTATTATCCTGTTCTTTAGATGATGGTAAGATCTCGTTTACGCTGTTACAATTAAATGATGTTTATGAAATTTCTTCAATTCAAGGAGGAAAATTTGGTGGAATGGCAAGAGTTGAAACTATTCATAAAGAATTACTGAAAGAGAATGAGAATACATTGTTAGTAATGGCAGGAGATTTTTTAAATCCTTCCCTGATTGGAACCATGAAATATAACGGAGCTAGAATAAGAGGCAAGCAGATGGTAGAAGTCATGAATGCTATGAATTTTGATTTAGCTGCTTTTGGAAATCATGAATTTGATTTATCTAAAAAAGACCTTCAAGCAAGAATGGATGAGAGTATTTTTCCTTGGATTTCTTCAAACGTGTTTAATAGGACTAAAGACAGTATCATTCCATTCAATCAAGAATTAAATGGGTTTCAAACCTCCATCAAAGGTTCATTTATTAAAGAAATTTCAGATAATGATGGAACAAAGATTAAAATTGGTTTTATAAGTGTTTGTATTCCTTCAAATCCTAAAGATTATGTGCTATACAAAGAAATGTTTAGTTCTATTCAAAAAGAATATGAATCTATTCAAAAAAAAGTAGATGTGGTTTTAGGGCTTACACATGTTAAAATAGAACATGACAGAGAAATAGCTAGATTATTACCAGATATTCCTCTAATAATGGGAGGTCATGAGCATGATCATAAAAATGAAATGATTGGTAATGTTAAAATAACTAAAGCTGATGCTAATGCTAAATCTGCTTATATCCATAGTATAACCTTTGATAAAAACACTAAAGAGTCTAAAGTTTCATCTGTATTAAAGATTATTGATACCACTATTGTTGACGATAATAAAGTAAAGTTAGTAGTTGAGAAGTGGATGAAAATCATGAATTCTCAAATAGCAAAAATTGTAGAAAAGCCATATGATATTATTTACAATACAAAAATTCCTTTAGATGGAAGAGACATTCCAATTAGATCTAAACAAACGAACCTTGGCCAATTGATAGCGAAATCTATGGCCTATTCATATAATAATAAAGTTGACTGTTCCATAGTAAATGGTGGTTCTATTCGGATTGATGACCAATTAGTTGGAGATATTAATAGTGTGGATGCTTTTAGAGTATTGCCATTTGGAGGACCAGTTTTGAAAGTTGAAATTAAAGGAAGTTTATTAAAAAAAGTAATCGAGTTTGGTGAATATTCTTCCGGAAGTGGAGCCTATCTTCAACGAAGTAATATAGACATCATCAATGGGGATATTTTTATACACAAATTAAAGTTAATCCCCTCAAAAATTTATTCTATTGCTATTAGTGATTATTTAATGAAGGGATTGGATATTCCTTTCTTAACTTCTAATCATCCAGATATTTTATCTGTCTCTATCCCTAATTTATCTGAAACTTCCTCAGACATTAGAAAAGGAATGATTCTCTACCTCAAAAGCTTAAATAAATGATGTTAAAAATAAAAGAAGAGACTTTATGAAAAAAGTCCCTTCTTTTTAGAATTTTAAGATAAGTACAATTAAAATTTAAATTCAATTCCTAAATAAGCTCCAAAGGGATGTCCTGGTCTCAGTCCGGCAGGAACTCTAGATGCAGCATAAACGTTATCTAATAAATTAATGATGTTAGCTGTGGCTGATAAGTTTTTAGTTACAAAATATTTTCCAGAAAAGTCAATCACAAAGTTTGAATTTACTAGTTCATCCTTAGAAATAGATCCAGTACCTGCCTGTGTTCTAAATGCTCCATTGAAGCGTGCATTAAAGTTTAATTCATATTTATTGTGCTCTAAAGACACTCCAACATTAAATTGATGTTTTGAAATGTATGGTAGTTCGTCTCCAGAATTAACCTCTCCCCATAAATCTGCATCACTTCCAAAACTATTCTTAAATTCTGTGTTTGTAAAAGTATAACCAAAACTAAAAGGAATCTTAATGGATGATTCTTCTTCAGAAAAATCATAATTTAAAAGAAATTCAAGACCATTAACATTTACCTCTCCAGCATTAAATTGATCTAATGAGCCTGTTCCACCTGTAGCAGCTAAATCACTACCTAATAAGTTACTATAGTCATTGAAAAATAAAATAGCTTCCGCTCTTAATTTACCTGTACCAAATCTACTCCCTAATTCATAATTAATACTCTCTTCTGGTTGTTGTCCCTGTTGGTTTCCTGGAGGGGAGAAACCTTTATGAATTCCACCGAAAATTGAAATACAATTATTAAATTTATAATTTGCTCCAACACCAGGAATAAATACATCTACATTATTTTTTCTGGTAGATAAGTCATCTCCATTTCTAGAAGGATCGTTACTTCCGAAATTTTCTCTTTGTAAAGAAATATTTTCATAGCGTATTCCAGGAGTAAAAGTCCAACCTTTATACTTCAATCTATAAGTTGCAGAGGTTGCAAATGCTTTAGCACTGCTAATTCGATTAGCATTTGAACCAGGTATACCCGCATTTGCTCTGCTCAGTTCTCCATTGATTATACTGTAGTCATCAATCCATTGAAAACGATCTTCATCATCGTAATGATAACGCAATCCAATTTCTATATCATGAAAAACATCATCTTTATACCAATGGTAATCAAATTTTGTTTGTACACCTTTTGAATTATACACTCTATTGTTGGCTCTTACATTCATGAAGTCGTCGCCATCTGAATTAATTTCACCTTTTGCAAACGAAAGATGATTGTTAAAGTTGTCTTGATTTCCAAAAACTTTACCAATAGATTGTTTGTCTCCATTAAATGTGATATAGTCTGCTTTATACCAATTTCTTTCAAAATAATTATGATAAGCATTTGTGGTTATTCTGAAGTTTTTTGTAAAATCTAGAGTATGAGTTAATACAATTTGTTTATGAATATTTTTCATTAAATCATTTGCAGAACCATCATACCTCTTAAAAGGGTTTGTTTTAAAATCATCATCAGTTACCCCTAAATATGTTTCATTAGACTCCTCGTCTGAATACTGAAGTTTTAAATCGATAGATTGTTTTATAGATGATTGAGGAAATAAATTCAATTTGAATTTTAAAACAACATCATTTTTATCAAAACCTGTATTTTTATCATTAGATAATTTTTTAAACCCATTAGATCCATAATTTAAATACTCTAAAGAGTATCCAAAATTATTTACATAATCCCCTATAATTGCATGAAATTGGGAAGAGTTAAAGCTACCATAACTAGTGCTTATATTTCCTCTGAAAGATTTTGGGATCTGATTAGATATCATATTAATTGCACCACCAGTAGTAAATGGACCAAATTGGATTTGACTACTACCTTTTAAAACTTCTACAGCTTCCATTCTAGCGATAGTAGGAAAATAATATGCGGATGAAGCACTGTAAGGAGCAGGAGCTATTAATACACCATCTTCCATCATTGTTATTTTAGAACTTCTTTCTGGTGAAGTTCCTCTTAAACTTATGTTTGGCCTCAACCCAAAACCATCTTCTTCATATGTATTTACTCCAGGAACAGTCCTTAATGCTCTGTTTATATCTGTAAAACTAAATTTTTTTAATTCTTTTGGAGAGATATAATATGCAGAACCTGTTCTATTACTTGCTACATATTTATTTCCAAATATTAAATTTGAATTAATGATTACTTCATCTAATTTTTGAATTGTATCTATTTTGTTTTTTGTTTTTTTTAATTTCGTTTGTGATAGTATTTGAATACTTATTAAGCAAATTGATAGTGTGATAATTCTTTTCATTTTATTTAGACTAATTATAAATAAATTATTAATTTTATGCAAATATATGTATGAATTAAAGATTTACAAAATTTATTTAGAATAAATAAAAATAATTTTTGATACAAATATGATAATCAGTAAGTTAAGTAGAATGATTATGAATAAGACTAAAAAATGATTTATTGTGTGTGAGTATTTTGTGTATTTTATATTTTTGTAATAAATAAATCACTGATATGTTAAAATCTATAAATGTTCACGAATTACTTATAAGAGCTAGAAAAAGTGTTGTGAAATCTGTTGATATCATTGATTGGGTGCAGTCAATATTTAATGAAATAACAATAACTGATAAATCAGTATTAGAAAGACTCTCTGCTTCTCCAATAGATAGGACTATTAATACTTTTGATATTGATGAAGTAGACACAAATGCTATTTTTCATATCTCTCATATCGAAAAAATATGCGTGAACTACAGGCTTCGTTTTTTAGACACCAAACATTTCAAAGGAACTTATCCCGAGGAAGTTATTGAAAAGATTAATACCCTAGAAAAAAAACATACTACTGTACTTGATGGTTTTAAAATTATAGCTCCTTCAAAATTATTTCGTCTAGATAAAGCAGATGATCCTCTTCTTTTTGCTCCTATGGGCAATGATTATTATTACTTGATTCATAAATGGGGTACTGATATGCATCCGCTAAGAAGATTAAAATACTGGGGTGTTAAAAATGTAGAAAATCTAGGAATTTTAATTTTTGCTGTTAGTTTTTTTCTTACAATTTTAACTAAAAATTTTATTTATGGTGGTAATGCCCATTTTGGTCATCTTTTTATGTTATTCCTATTTTATGTAAAGGGTGTTCTAGGGATGTTATTCATTTTTGGTGCCTCTTCTGGTAAAAATTTCAGTGAATACTGTTGGCTCAGTAAGTATGATAAAATCACTTAAGAATTCTTCTAGTTATTTATTATCACTATTTCCATAAATATGTTGTAAATTTGTTTGCAATTAATTTTAAGTTAATTGCACTATGATTGCCCACAATTCAAAAATTCTAGGTGAAGGTCTAACCTATGACGATGTTCTTCTCGTACCCGCTTACTCTGATGTTCTTCCTAGAGAAGTAAACATTCAAACAAAATTTACTCGTAACATAACCATTAATGTACCTATTGTATCCGCTGCTATGGATACCGTTACAGAATCTTCAATGGCTATTGCTATTGCAAGAGAAGGTGGTATAGGGGTATTGCATAAAAACATGACTATAGAAAAGCAAGCTCAAGAAGTTAGGAAAGTAAAAAGAGCAGAAAGTGGAATGATAATAGATCCAGTAACACTTCCTTTAACAGCTGTGGTTTCAGATGCTAATAATGCGATGAGAGAGCATAAAATTGGTGGTATTCCCGTTGTTGATAATATGGGTATTTTAAGAGGTATTGTTACCAATAGAGATTTACGTTTTGAACACAATAATGAAAGAGCTATTGTAGAGGTAATGACTGAGAAAAATTTGATTACAGCTTCCGTGGGTACTTCACTAAAAGACGCTGAATCTATTTTACAACAAAATAAAATTGAAAAGCTTTTAATTGTAGATGACGAATATAAATTATGCGGATTAATTACTTTTAGAGACATTACAAAAGTTACTCAAAAGCCTATAGCTAACAAAGATAATTTTGGAAGATTACGCGTTGCAGCTGCCTTAGGGGTTACAGGTGACGCTGAAAGCAGGGCAGAGGCTCTAGTAAATGCTGGTGTAGATGCTGTAATTATTGATACAGCTCATGGACACACAAAAGGTGTAGTTACTGTTTTAAAAGCTGTAAAAAAATCTTTCCCAACATTAGATGTTGTTGTAGGAAATATTGCTACGGCTGATGCAGCAAAATATTTAGTAGCAGCAGGAGCAGATGCTGTAAAAGTAGGAATTGGTCCAGGTTCTATTTGTACAACCAGGGTTGTTGCAGGTGTTGGTTTTCCTCAGTTTTCAGCAGTTTTAGAAGTAGCTGATGCAATTAAAGGCTCCGGTGTTCCTGTTATTGCTGACGGAGGAATACGTTACACAGGAGATATTCCTAAAGCAATTGCTGCAGGAGCTGATTGTGTAATGTTAGGATCTCTTCTAGCAGGAACAAAAGAATCTCCTGGTGAAACCATTATTTACGAGGGAAGAAAATTTAAATCTTATAGAGGAATGGGTTCAGTAGAAGCTATGAAGCAAGGTTCTAAAGATCGGTATTTTCAAGATGTAGAAGACGATATAAAGAAATTAGTTCCAGAAGGCATTGTAGGAAGAGTCCCTTATAAAGGAGATTTAGATGAAAGCATTCATCAATTTATAGGAGGTTTACGAGCAGGTATGGGGTATTGTGGCTCAAAGGATATAGAGACATTAAAAAATACTGGAAAATTTGTTAGAATAACAACCTCTGGTATTAATGAGAGTCATCCTCATGACGTAGCTATTACTAAAGAAGCTCCAAATTATAGTAGAAGATAATTTTTTAAAATATATATTTATAAAAAAAAGAGAGGTTTTATACCTCTCTTTTTTTTATTCTTTACTAAATAATAATTTTACTTCTTAGGTGGAGGAGGCATTTTTATACCCAATTTAGCCATCACTTTTTCTGTAATATCAAATGCTTCATCTATGTAAGCAAACTCATTTCCTGAAGAGGTTAATATTTGAGTAAAACCCTCAGATTTAGCTAATTCAGTAATAGCTTCTCCTAAAATTTGATATAGTGGATTCATTAATTGATCTCTTCTAAGATTAATTAAATTATTTCCATTTTGTTGACTTTTTTGTAAGTCTTGCTCCAATTCATTGATTTCTTCAATTTTAACTTTCTTAAAGTTATCTGATAAATTTGGATCAAGGTTTTGAAAAGCAGTAACTTTAGCATTATAATCTGACAATTTAACTTGATAAGATGAGTCTAATTTTGCCGCATAAATTTTCAGTTCACTTAAAACCTCTTTAGCCTCAGGCATTAATCCAACTATAAATTCAGAATTTATAGTACCAACTTTGGTTTGACCGTTTGCAAAAAACCCGATAAAACACAAGACAAACATTAATATTTTTACTTTCATTTTTTTTAATTTTGACAAAGATAAAAAAGTGATTTAATATTAAAAGGATAATAGGCTTTAAAAAATTATATATTCTCTTCTATTTTTTTTAATATATCATTAAAATCTGTTTCAAAATCAAACCACATTATACTAGGATTTTTTTTAAACCAAGTAAGTTGTCTTTTAGCAAACCTTCTCGTATTCTTTTTGATTTCATCTATAGCATATTCTTTTGTGATTTCTTCATCAAGAAAGGAAAATATTTCTTTATATCCAACTGTTTTCAAGGCATTTAGAGATTTATGTGGGAGTAATTTTTTGGCCTCATCTATTAATCCTTTTTCTATCATCAAATCAACTCTATAATTAATTCTATCATAGATTTTTTGACGGTCTGCATTTAAACCTATAGTAATTGATTTAAAATTTCTTTTCTTTTTAGCTTTTCCTTTAAAACTTGAATAGGGTAAGTTAGTTCCTATACAAATTTCTAAAGCTCTAATAACTCTTTGTGGGTTAGTTAGTGAAATAGTGTTGTAGGTGTCTAAATCTAATGTTTTAAGTTGTTGTTGTAAAGGAATAATTCCTTCAGACTTATAAATATTGTTTAACTCAAATCTAACAGAAGGATTAATTTTTGGGAAATTATCTAAGCCTTCTATGACAGCTTCAACATATAACCCGCTTCCACCAACCATTACAATAATATTATGTTTTTTGAATAAGGTATCTAAAACATCTAGTGCATCTTTTTCAAATCTACCTACATTATAATCTTCAAAAATACTTCTATTCTGAATAAAATGGTGAGGTACAGTTGCTAACTCTTCTTTTTCAGGCACAGCTGTTCCTATAGTCATTTCTTTGTAAAATTGTCTAGAATCACATGAAACTACTTCTGTATTAAAATAGGATGCAATTAAAATACTCAAAGAGGTTTTACCAATAGCCGTGGGTCCTACAATAGTGATTAGGGTCTTTTTTGAGCTACTCATTATTCATTTAATTTATCACCACAATGATAACAAAATACAGCACCATCTTTATGAGAATCTTGCATACAATTAGGACAACTTTGTGTGTTGGTATGAACTTTTGAAGTCATCATTTCAGAACTAACAATTCCAGTTGGTATAGCAATGATAGCATACCCTAGAATCATGATAGCACTTGCTATTAATTGACCTATTGGAGTTCCTGGAGCAATATCTCCATATCCAACTGTAGTTAGGGTTACTATAGCCCAATACACACTTGTTGGAATACTAGTAAAACCATTTTCAGCTCCTTCAACCATGAACATAATAGTACCTAAAATGATACAAAGAATTAAGACAAACAGCAAGAAGACTGCAATTTTTGCTCTGCTAGACCTTAGAGCTAACAACAATCGATTAGAGGCTCCAATGTATCGAGTAATCTTTAATATTCTGAATATTCGTAGAAGCCTTAATGCTCTCAAGACCGCTAAGTTATGACTGTCTACTAGTATTAAAGAAACATATTTTGGGATGGTTGAGAGAAAATCTATAATGCCATAGAAGCTAAAAATATATCTCCATGGTTTTTTAACACAAATAATTCTTAGTAAATATTCTAGAGAAAACAATATAGTTATTACCCATTCAGCAATATCTAAATAAGAACCGTAAGCTTCATCAATACCTTGAACACTCTCAAGCATTACAAATAGAATACTTGCTAGAATTGCAATTAATAAAATAAGGTCAAATAGTTTACCCCCCTTAGTATCTGCCTCATAAATGATTTCATGAAGCCTGTGTTTTAAAGACGGTTTATTTTTTGATGTTTTCATCAAGGTCATACATATTTAATGACAATATACTATAATTTATGCTGTTAGACGAAAAATTAAAAAGTGATAATTTTATAAAAATGTTAGATTTTTCAAAGTTTGAAAATTAAAATCTTATGATTTTATTCACACTATTATTTTTTAAATAATTTTTAATAATAGTTTTTGCTAATTCTCTATGTTCAATTGGAGTTAAAATAGATTTTAAAATTGATATTTTTGATTCCTGAAAAGCTAAATTTGTGTAGCCATATCCAAATACTTCATTATTTTCAATTAAAATAAGTGCATTTTCTTCAATTTCTCGTCCTTTGAGTTGAATTATAAAGTCTGGGTGAGAAAATTGTTGAGTTGTTAATTTTTTCTTTTTTTTGAAATTGTATTTTGGCTTGAGCGTTTCCAATTCTAAATGGTATTTTAATCTATTAAATAATTCATTACCACTAAATTGGTAGGTAACTTTATCTACTCTTTCCTGAACTTTTAAAGCACGTTTGCTTTGCTTCAAAAATAGTTTAGTAACCTCAGATTTAATATTACTCCCTTTTCCTATAAAAATAACTCTACCTTCTTTATTGTGAATGTAATAAACTCCCATTTTAATAGGGATACTATCTAGTATGGAATTAATTTTATTTTTGACATTTCTATTATCAAAGTATTTAATGGAGTTTTGTGTAATATCTTTATTGATGTCTTTATTTAATAGTAATTTAAATAATTGTACCGTTGCCAAAGCATCTCCAGATGCTCTGTGCCTGTCACTCATTGGGATCCCAAGAGATTTACACAATTTACCAAGACTATATGATTTTTCGTCAGGAATTAACTTTCTACTCAATTCTACAGTGCAAATAGAATTTCTTTGGAAGTTAAAACCTAATCTTTCAAATTCTGTTTTTAATATTCTAGTATCAAATTCAGCATTATGGGCTACTAAAGTTACCTCTTTTGTAATTTCAACAATACGTTTGGCAACTTCAAAAAATTTAGGTGCATTTCTCAACATTTTGTTATTGATTCCCGTAAGTTTTACAACAAATTGTTGAATTGGTTTTTCTGGATTCACTAGACTTACAAATTGATCTACAGTAGAATGTCCATCAAATTTATATATGGCTATTTCTGTAATACCCTCTTCATTAAATTTACCTCCTGTAGTTTCTATGTCTAAAATTGCAAACAAATTCTAAGCTATATAATTTCTAACTCCAAATATAGAGCTACCAACTCTAATCATAGTACTTCCGTTTTTAATCCCTATTTTGTAATCTCCACTCATTCCCATTGATAGTATTGTGAAATTTGGATGTTTTTGTTTGTGATGGTTGTATAAAGTTTTTAATTCAGAAAATTCTTCATTTAGAATGTCTTCATTTTTTGTAAAAGTTGCCATGCCCATTAAACCAGAAATTTTTATATTAGTAAATGATTTCAAATCATCAGAATTTAAAATATTTGAGACTTCATGATAGGTTAAACCAAACTTTGTCTCCTCTTTAGCTATTCTTACTTGTAACAAACAGTTTATCACTCTATTGTGTTTGAGTGCTTGTTTATTTATTTCTTTTAAAGTCTTTATACTATCTACTCCGTGAATTAAATCTACGAAATGCGCCATATATTTTACTTTGTTTCTTTGAAGGTGCCCTATCATATGCCATTCAATATCTTTTGGAAGTGCCTCATATTTTGCAACCATTTCTTGAATTTTGTTTTCTCCAAATACTCGCTGACCAGCTTTATATGCTTCAAGTAAATCTGCAATTGGTTTTGTTTTAGAAACTGCCACCAAAACAACATTTTCTGAAATTGATGCGTTAATTTTTTCTAAGTTATCTTTTATATTATTCATAATTAAAATTCATAAATTGTCAATCCACTTCTTAATTTAGGCTCAATATAACTTGTTTTAGGCGACATAATTAAATTTGCATCTGCAATTTTTTTCATTTCATCAACAGTAATTGGTAACATCCCAAAACCAATATTAAATTGCCCATCGTCAACCAGTGTTTTAATCGATAATAAATCTAATTTATTGTTTCGATAACTTATGCGATCATTATTATTCAAGTTATTGATTCCTAAGATAGGTTTTAAAATGGTTTGATGAAGAATTTCTGCATCAAGCTTAGATAGTGCATCTTCATTCAAAGATAAACTCTTTCTTAAGTACAATGAATAGAATTTACCTCCTAGATACATGCTAAAATGATGTTTTTGAGAGGGTTTATAAAAATGTTCACCTCTGTCTTCTATTCTATAGTTCTTATCCAATTTAATTAAAAATTCATCAATGGATAAACCATTTAAATCTTTTATGAATCTATTAAATTCTGAAATTTTTAAATTTGATTCAGGGATAATATAACTCATAAAGAAATTATAGTTTTCATCTCCTTTATGATGAATATTTTCTGCTTGTAAATCTTTTTTCAGTAAAGATGATGAAGCACTTCTGTGATGACCATCAGCTATATATAACGCTTCTCTATTTTCAAAAAAAGAAATGATTTTTTTTATATTTTCATTGTCATTAACTAACCATAAACGATGTAGTTTTTTATCAGTTGTTGAAAACTCATATTCTGGTCTTTTCTTCTTTAATGTTTGTAGTAAAGTGTTGAACTTTTTGTCATCTTTATACGTAAGTAAAACGGGTTCTGCATTAAATCCTGTTGTTTTTAAATAGGTTTCAAACAATTGTTCCCTTTTTTTTATGGTTCCTTCATGTTTTTTTATGATTCCGTTAGTGTAATCCTCTACAGCAGTAGCTGCAATAATTCCACAAAAACAGTCATGTGCATCAGAGCTTTCATAAATATAAAAGGATGCTGTTTCGTCTTTAATAAAAATTGTATTGTCTTTAAATTCCTCATATCTATTATGAATCATTTGAAAACGTTGCTCGCCAAAAAACTCCTGGTGATATTTATATCCAGGATTGAGGATGTGAAGAAAAGTAAATGGGTTAAACTCTAGTTTAGCGTCTAATTCTTTATCTGTGTAGGCATCAAAAGATTTAGAGGAAACTAAAGCTACTTTATCTCTACTCGGTCTTACAGCTTTAAATGGTTTAACGATGGCCATCCATAATAATTTAAAATCAAATTATATCTTAATTTTTTACTCCTTTAATAATTTTATAATTTGTGATGCTAACTCTGTTCCGATTCTGTCTTGTGCTTCAATTGTTGCAGCGCCTATATGGGGAGTTAATGAAAGTTCAGGATTCATTAATAGTTGTATTTCTGGGTTTGGTTCTTTTTCAAAAACATCTAGGCCAGCAAATTTTATTTTATTTTTTTCTATTGCTTTTATTAAAGCCATTTCATCAACAACACCACCTCTTGCTGCATTAATAAGACCTACACCAGTTTTCATTTTTGAAATTTCTTCATGTCCAATTACATAATTTTCTTGGACTGGGACATGTAAACTTATAAAATCACTTTCCTTTAATAAGGTATCTAAATCTGACATTTCAACAGTTATGGTAATTTTTTGGCCATTAAAAAAATCTATAGTTATTGGTGTACTTTCCAAAAAATGATCATTAGCGATAACCTCCATACCTAGACCTATTGCTTTCTTTGCAACCTCTTGACCTATTCTTCCAAAACCTATAATTCCGATTTTTTTGCCTCTAATTTCGGAGCCTAAAGCATATGCTTTTTTTAAGTCCTTAAATCTAGAATCTCCCTCCAAAGGCATTTCTCTATTAGATTGATGAAGGAAACGTACCATTCCAAATAGATGAGCAAAGACTAATTCTGCAACAGAGTTAGAAGATGCTTTAGGGGTATTAATTACATGAATTCCTTGATTTATGGCATAATCTACATCAATATTATCCATACCTACACCACCGCGACCGATGAGCTTTATAGATGGGCAAGCATCAATTAATTCTTGTCTTATTTGGGTTGCGCTCCTGACAAGTATTGCATCTATTTGATGCTCATTAATAAAGTTTTCTAATTGGACTTGTGCAACTTTTGTTGTTATTACTTCAAACCCTTCATTTTGTAATGCGTCTACACCACTTTGAGAAATTCCGTCGTTTGCTAATATTTTCATCTTATGCTTTTCTTTCTAATTCTTGCATGGTGTCTACTAGGGCCTGAACACTAAACAATGGTAATGCGTTGTACATACTTGCTCTGTAACCACCTACACTTCTATGACCATTTAATCCGTTAATTCTTGCCTCTTTCCACAATGCATCAAAACGATTAGTTAAAGAGTCGTCAATTAAAGAAAAAGTTGCATTCATGATACTTCTATCTTCTTTAGCTACGATACCTCTAAATAATGGGTTTCTGTCTATTTCTTTGTATAATAAATTAGCTTTCTTATTGTTTACTTTTTCAATAAAAGAAATTCCACCCAAATCTTTTAACCATCCTAATGTGAGCATAGATACATAAATAGGAAATACAGCAGGTGTATTAAACATGCTTTCTTTACTTATATGCGTCTTATAATTTAACATAGATGGTATCGTTCTTTCTACTTTTCCCAGAATTTCTTCCTTTACAACTACAACTGTTGTTCCAGCTGGTCCCATATTTTTTTGAGCTCCAGCATACAGTAAATCAAATTTTGAAAAATCCAGTTGACGAGAAAAAATATCAGAACTCATATCACAGATCAATGGTATGTTTAATGAGGGGAATTCTTTAATTTGTGTTCCAAAAATAGTATTGTTACTGGTGCAGTGAAAATAATCTACATCAGACGGAACATTGTAATGTTTGGGTATGTATGTAAAGTTTTTGTCTTTTGATGAAGCAACTTCAACTAAGTCCCCAAAAAGTTTTGCCTCTTTAATGGCTTTATCCGACCAGGTACCGGTATTTAGATAAGCAGCCTTCTTATTTAAAAGATTGTAGGCAGTCATTAAAAATTGAGTACTAGCTCCACCATGAAGGAATAAAACTTGATACCCTTTATTTTTAAGTCCTAACAATTCTAAGGTAAGTAGTTTGGCATTTTCTATAACCTCTACAAAAGGTTTACTTCTGTGAGATATTTCAAGTAGAGAAAGATCATCATTATTAAAATCAATGACTGCTTTTGAAGCTTGCTGCAAAACCTCTTCAGGTAAGATGCATGGTCCGGCACTAAAGTTGTGTTTTTTCATTTTAACTAAATTTTCAAATGGTAAATTTCCAATATTTTAATTAATTTTTTGTCTTTATAAATTAAATTTTAGATAAAAATTCAATAGTATTGACACCGTCTGCATAGTCCCATAACTTTGGGTGTTGTGTTTGACCAAATTTTACTTCATTTTCGATGAAGTTGTGGGCTACAATACATTGAATTTTTTCTGATTCACTAAGAATTTTTGATTTTAAATCAGTTATGTCTTCATAATATTCGTAAAAAACTGTAGCTATAGGAGATGCAAAGTTTGTGTCTTCTTTAATCATTAAAAATCCATTTTCTAAAATAGAAAATTCACTCATTAAGTATACTGCCTTGTTGTAATCATAATTATTGGCATATTTTGCATTATTTATAATGGGGTGGTAGGTATACATCCCTTTAAAAAATTCATCAAAATTATACCCTTTTGGAACGAATAATTTTGACACACTTCTACAGCCTAGTCCAAAATATCTAAAAATGTCCTCACTAAGATTTATAAAATCTTCTTTAGTTTCATTTCCAGTAATAACGGCAACAGAATTTCTATTCCTACGAATTATACTTGGTTTTTTCTTAAAGTAATACTCAAAATAGCGAGTTGTATTTGTACTGCCAGTAGCTATTACAGCATCAAAGTGTTTTAATTTTTTTTCAGTAAAAGAGATTTTTCCCTTTAAATTTTCTTCAACATACTCTAAGTATTTTGCCAAATACGGAATAAGATGCTTATCATTTGAAGATTGTTTTACTAAAACTGAATGCCCACAGATTAATACCGACAAAAAATCATGAAAACCAACTAAAGGTATATTCCCGGCCATAACTATGGCAACAGTTTTTGATGATTTTTCAACTATATTTTCATTAGAAATCCATTGATTTAAATTTTCATGTGTTAGGGCAGAAGCCCAATTATCGATAGAAAAAAGTATTGCTTTTTTTGTAAACCAACTGTTATGTTGTTCTGCTAATTTAATTTGATGAATAAATCCATCGAAAAATAGTTCATTGAATGGAACTG
>CBFHOD010000007.1:55975-59230 GCA_965657365.1 Flavobacteriaceae bacterium | reverse complement strand
TGTTCTTCATCTACAACGATTAATCCAAGATTAGAAAATGGTAAAAAGATGGAAGAACGAGCTCCTAAAATAATTTGAGCTTTGGATTTATTTTCTAAAACATTATTCCAAACCTCAACACGTTCATTCATAGAGTATTTTGAATGAAATACAGAAATTTGATTACCAAAATAGTGCTGGAGTCTAACAATAATTTGAGTTGTTAAGGCTATTTCAGGCAACAAGAAAAGTGCTTGTTTACCAGAGTCTAAAGTATCTTGAATGAGTTTTGTATACACTTCTGTTTTACCAGAACTTGTAATTCCGTGTAACAAAGTAACTTCTTTGGCTTTAAAAGAAGTTTTAATTTCTTGCAGTGCTTGTTCTTGAAACTCATTGAGTTCTTTTAGATCATTTGTATTTCCATCATAAGAAATTCTATCGGTTTGTATCAAATAATATTCAAGAATATTTTTATCCACGAGGGCTTTTATAGTAGCTGACGAAGCTCTTGAAGCGGTTTCTAATTCTTTTACTTTGATCGGTTTTTTGGAAGTTTCCAGTTGAAAATAAGACAACACAACATCACGTTGTTTCTTGGCTCTAGATAATTCAGTTAATAAACTTTCTAAAGAATTTTCTGAGCTATAATTAGCATGCAAGCGAACATACTTAATTAATTTTGGCTTATACTGTTCATAAATTTCTTCTTTAATATAAATTGTAGATTTATGAAGTAGCTCGTTAATAATAGGCAATACTTTCTTTTTCCCAAGAATATCAACTATCTGATGAATTGTTAATTGAGATTGATGTTGTAAAGCTTCATAAATAAGAAATTCTTCATCACTTAATATATCTTTGTTATCAAATGATTCATTTTTAAAAATAACCGTTTCACTCTCCAATAAAAAAGCAGAGGGTAAAGCTGCTCTGTAGACATCACCTAAACCACACATATAATAAGTAGAAACCCATTCCCAATGTTTTAATTGATGTGCTGTAACTATTGGTTTGTCATCTAAAATTTGTAAAATATCTTTAGCATCATAGACTTCTGGTGGTATTTGATGTAATTTAAAAACTAATCCAGTATACATTTTAGTCTTCCCAAATGATACAGCAACTCGCATTCCTTTTTTAAGAAATTCATATTCAGTCTGTGACACAGAATACGTAAAAGTTTTCTGAATTGGGATAGGTAAAATAACATCTATGAAATGTCCTGACACTTAAATTATTAATTTTAATCGTTAAGCATTACACTTAAGGAATGAATTACTATTAGGATTGAAGGCTCTTTTATAGTAGAGCAACTGTTTCTTCAAAACTACTGAATTTTTAGTACATTGTGTTTAGAATAATAAATGGATTTATGACAAGCAATGAATGGAAATCTAAAGGTAATTTTATACAAGTAAATAACAATCGTTTGTTTGTTATTGATACTAATAATAATATTAATACATCTCAAAAATCTATGGTAATTCTTCATGGATACCCTACTTCTTCATTTGATTACTATAAAGTATTACCTGAATTATCTAAAAACTACAGAGTAATTTTACACGATCACCTTGGTTTTGGTTTTTCTGATAAACCAGAAGATATTGACTATTCACTAATTAAACAAGCAGATATCGCCTTAGAATTATGGCGTCAATTAGGTTTAAAAAAAATACACTTATTTGCACATGATTACGGAACATCTGTGGCTACTGAGATTATAGCGCGTTACAATGCTAATGAATTGGACATAGAAATCGTAGAGTTAATTATAACTAATGGCAGTATACATATCGAATTATCTCAATTAAGAACCATTCAAAAACTTCTAAAACATAAAATTTTAGGGAAGTATGTTGCCAAACTCACTAACTTTCCTATTTTCAGAAAAAACATGAAAAACATTTATTTTGATAGCTCTAAAGTAACAGATAATGAGCTTAAAGAAATGTGGAAATTAATTGAGTTAAACGGAGGAAGAAAAGTCATACATAAGCTAACTCAATACATTAATGAGCGATATTTGCATTGGAATCGGTGGGTTGGTGCTTTAAAGAAAACTCAAATACCCACCAAGATTATTTGGGCAAAAAACGATCCTATTGCCGTTGCTGCTATTGCTGAATTACTTTCAAAAGAAATTCCAAAAAACACATTATATTGGTTGGAAAATACAGGACATTTTTTAATGCTAGAGAACCCTAAGGGATTTATGAAATTAATACTAAAATAACACTTAAATGAAAAAAATAATAATCGTATTTCTTTTAATTTTCTTTAAATCTAATGCCCAGGACTTTAGTGTCATTGAGAAAAATAGATTTGAGACGACAGAAGATTATAAAAAAGCAGAACCTGAAATTTTAAAACTCGCTGACTACCTTCTAAGAACCCCAACGAAACCGCGTCTAAGAATTGATAACAGTTATGCTTTAGAATCAAATAGAGGGAGAGCTTTAATTTATATGGACTATTGGTTGTCAGGTCCAAAAGAGGAATTGATTGATGGCACAAGTTTTAAATTTATTATCACAGGTAAGCTCATAAGAATAACTAAAGGAGATGGTGAATTATTTGCAATGTTTATGGCTTCCTTGGCTAAAGCTCTTATATCTTATCCTAAGTTGTCAAAAAAGAAGATTTACAAAAAAGCGTATGAAACATTAGCAAAATATTGTGCTGATGAAAAAAACAATTTAAAACCCAGTAAAACTCTAAAGAAACTTATCGAAACTATGGAAAAAACTTAGGTATTCAACTTGGAAGCTTTTCTAGTTCCTTCATACAATTCATATTTCACAAACTTACAATCTAAATCAGCATTTTTTAGTTCTATACGCTTAGATGTCCTTAGTCCTACATGTTTCAAAGCTTGCATATCTGAAGTGATCATCCAAGCTGTAGAGTTTGGATAATTGTGTTTTAAAGTATCTCCAACTTTTTTATAGAACTCATTTACCTCTATATTTAAACGCTCCCCATAAGGTGGATTAAATAAAATAGTAGTGTTGCCAAAAACCTCTTTGGTAGAATTGAAAAAATTTACGTGGTGAACCCCTATAAACTCATCTAAATTGGCATTGATTATATTTTGTTTTGCCTTTGATACTGCTGAGGGGGCTTTATCAAATCCCATAATTTTAAAATGAGAATTTGTAATTTTTTTAAGAAGTGCATCTTGTATGGTAAAATAAAGATCTTCATCATAATTTTTCCAACGTTCAAAAGCAAATTGTTTTCTATTAATATTTGCAGGAATTTTACAAGCTA
>CBFHOD010000007.1:50739-55879 GCA_965657365.1 Flavobacteriaceae bacterium | reverse complement strand
CCGAAGAATCTAAAGATATAGTACACCAATCTTTCTGTATATGAACATGAATTTTAACATCAGGGTAGTCTAAATCTACATTAGGTCTTTTACTGTATTTATGTCTATAATAATCTGCAACTGCATCTTTAGATTTTAAGGCAATATAATGAGAGTTACTAGTGAAATTTTTTGAATTTACTACAGCTCCAATTGCAAAAGTCCCCTCAACATCTAAATATTTCTCCCATTTAATTTTTTGAATGGCCTCATACAAATCTTCTTCGTCGAATACTTTACAAGTTCTAATAGGTTTTAAAATACGAATTGCTGTTCTTAAGGCTATATTAGCTTTATATAAAAAACCTTGGTCACCTCTAAAAGTAACACTTCTTATACCTTCTTTAATATCTTGGGCACCAAGTTTCTTAAGTTCTTCAGCTAAAACACCTTCCAAACCCTTAAGCGTTGTGGCCGTCATTTTAAAATTAGTATTCATGTTTCCTAGGTTAGGCTGCAAAAATACACTTTAATAACTCTTTTTTGATATAAGAAATTAGAAAAAAATAAATTCATTTATATTCCTGTTCTAAAACATTATTTCTGAAAGAAAAGTTTATTTTTGTACTCATTATTTATATATGAATAAATCAGATTGGTTTACAGATTGGTTTAATACCTCTTATTATCATACACTTTACAAAGACAGAAATGATAAAGATGCCCAATTATTCATTAGAAATATTATTAATTTTTTAAAAATCCCATCATCCTCTCATTTACTTGACTTACCCTGCGGAAAAGGTAGGCATTCAATATATTTGAATTCTCTAGGCTATAAAGTAACCGGTGCAGACTTGTCTAAAAACAGTTTACTAGCTGCCAAAAAATATGAAAACAGCTCACTAGATTTTATGATGAAAGATATGAGAAAACCATTTGATGTCAAATATGATGCGGTCTTTAATCTTTTTACAAGTTTTGGATATTTTGAAAGTGATAAAGATGATATCTTAGTGCTAAAAAACATACATAATGGCTTACATAAAAATGGGTTATTAGTTCTTGATTTTTTGAATGTTGTAAACGTTGAAAAAAAATTAGTTAAGGAAGAAATTAAAACTATTGATGGTATTACATTTAATTTACAACGAGAAATTAAAGATGGTTTTATCTTAAAGCATATTACATTTAAAGACAAAGGAGTAAACCATTCATTTTTAGAAAGAGTTAAATATCTTGATCTCAAGAAATTTGAATTCTATTTTTCTGAGGCTGGATTTAAAATTAATCATATTTTTGGCGATTATTATTTATCAAAATTCAATCAAGACACTTCTGAAAGGTTAATATTTGTAGTATCATGACGTATTTATTATTGATAGCTTCTGTTTTATTGGGTGTTTTAGTGGTCTTACTATTAAAACCATCAAAAAAATCTGTTCGTTTGTTGCTTGCCTTTAGTGGAGCATATCTTTTATCGGTTGCTATTTTACATTTACTACCTGAAGTTTATAATGATTCAACAAATAATAACATTATTGGTATTTGTATCCTAGCAGGTGTTATTTTACAATCTATATTAGAATCCTTTTCAAAAGGAGCAGAACATGGCCATATTCATATTCATACCAACGGAAGAACTTTTCCAAGATTATTATTTATAAGTTTATGTGTTCATGCCTTATCTGAGGGCTTACCAATCTATCATTCTGGAGAAAATTTATTATGGGCAATCATAGTCCACAAAATTCCTATAGCCATTATTTTAACAGTATTTTTAGTGAATAGTAATTTTTCAAAAATAACAATTGGATTTTTTTTAACTGTATTTGCATTAATGAGTCCTTTGGGAGTATTAATTTCAGATAAAATTATATTTTTTGAACTCTACAGCTCTGAAATAACAGCAATAATAATTGGAATATTTTTACATATCTCAACAATTATCTTATTCGAAAGTTCAGAAAATCATAATTTTAACTTACATAAGTTTTTAGCTATAATAGCTGGAATATTATTAACTATTTTCACAATTTAGTTAGCAACTTCATTAATAAATTTAATTCTCATTAATCGAAGTTCTTCTTCATCATATTCTCCATCAAACTCATCTAAAGCATCTTGAATATTATCTGAATCTGCTTCCATGAAGTAATCATGTATATCCTCTTGTTGCTCTTCGTCTAACAAATCATTTATAGAGTAGTTTATATTTAGTTTAGTCCCAGAAAAAATAATTACTTCCATTTCTTTAATGAGTTTCTCCATATCTAAACCTTTAGATTTAGCAATATCTATGAGTGGTAATTTTCTATCTGTATTCTGAATAATATATAATTTTAATCCAGAATTAAGCCCTGTACTTTTTACGATCAAATCATCTGGCCTAACTACATCGTTATCTTCAACATATTTAGAAATTAAACTGATGAACTCATTACCAAATTTTCTTGCCTTTCCTTCACCTACTCCATGTACCTTAGATAATTCATCTAAAGTTATGGGATATTTTAAGGACATATCATCTAGAGAAGGGTCTTGAAATACTGCAAATGGAGGAACACCATATTTTACAGCAACTTTTTTTCGTAAATCTTTTAAATAATTCACAAGTTTCTCATCAGCAGAAGCACCAGAACTAGGCTCATTTGTTATAATATCTTCAGTAGCTTCTTGAGAATATATATGATCTTCTGTCATCATAAATGAATAAGGCTTAGACAAGAATCTTTCTCCTTCTTTAGTTAGCTTTACTACACCATATTGTTCTATTTCTTTACGAATAAAATTGACTACTAAAACCTGCCTAAGAAGAGCCATCCAATAAGAAGAATCTTTATCTTTACCACATCCAAAAAATGGTTTTAAATTAGTTTTATGAGAGTTTAATAATGCGTTTTCTTTACCTATTATGGCATTTACTATATCTTTAGACTTGTATTTATCTTTAGTATCTCTAACAACCGATAATAGTTTAATTACATTTTCTTTAGCCTCATGTTTTTTCTTTGGATTCTTTGTATTATCATCCATATTTGCCCCATCACCATTAACTTCATCATATTCTTCACCAAAATAATGCAATAGGTATTTTCTTCGAGACATAGAGGTTTCAGCATAGCCTACAACCTCTTGAAGTAATGCATGACCAATTTCTTGTTCAGCGATGGGTTTGCTAGCCATGAACTTTTCTAACTTCTCAATATCTTTATATGCATAAAAAGCCAAACAGTATCCTTCGCCGTCATCTCTTCCTGCTCTACCTGTTTCTTGATAATAGCTTTCTAAACTTTTTGGAATATCATGATGAATTACAAAACGAACATCAGGTTTATCTATCCCCATTCCAAACGCAATCGTAGCTACAACAACATCACAATCTTCCATCAAAAACATATCTTGATGTCTTACACGAGTTTTTGCATCTAATCCTGCGTGGTAAGGAACGGCTTTGATATTGTTAACCTGTAACACTTGAGAAATTTCTTCTACTTTTTTTCTACTCAAGCAATATATAATTCCAGACTTCCCCGGACGTTGTTTTACAAACCGA
The DNA here is from genome assembly GCA_965657365.1 of Flavobacteriaceae bacterium. Lineage (GTDB taxonomy): Bacteria > Bacteroidota > Bacteroidia > Flavobacteriales > Flavobacteriaceae > Polaribacter. The sequence continues at coordinate 52,344 of CBFHOD010000007.1, read as the reverse complement.
ATGATATCTTTCTCTACATCTTTTGTTTTAGGCCTTACCTCATAAAATAAATTTGGTCTATTAAAAGAAGCTTTAAAAGTTATAGCATCACTTATACCTAAAGTTTTTAAAATATCTTCTTGAACTTTTTCAGTAGCGGTAGCAGTTAAGCCTATTACTGGGACATTGTCTATTTGTTGAATTATGTGTTTTAAATTTCTATATTCTGGTCTAAAGTCATGCCCCCATTCTGAGATACAATGTGCCTCATCAATTGCAACAAAAGAAATTGTTTGTTTTTTTAAAAAATTGACATATTCTTCTTTAATTAAAGATTCTGGAGCAACATAAAGTAATTTTGTAATGCCATTTTCAATATCACTTTTCACTTGGGTGATTTCAGATTTATTTAACGAGGAATTTAACACATGTGCAACTCCTTCATGATCTGATATACCTCGAATGGCATCTACTTGATTTTTCATTAAAGCTATAAGAGGAGATATCACAATAGCTGTACCTTTATTCATTAAAGCAGGTAATTGATAGCAAAGTGATTTACCACCACCAGTGGGCATTATCACAAATGTATTTTTCTTTTGAAGGATACTTTTTATTACCTCTTCCTGTAAACCTTTGAATTGAGAAAAACCAAAATATTTTTTTAAAGGTGGGTATATATTCATTATATATATTTATACATTATAAAGCTAGTCTTTTGAGGAAACAATACGATTAGAAAGTTGTGGTATCTTAATTTTATAGTAAATTTGCTTCAAATTAATTACTTAAATATATAACTTTTTTTTATTTAGATAAAAATAAAGTTCATTATTAAAAGATTTTTTTCAATGACTCAGGAAAAAGAAATGTCATTTTTAAATCACCTTGAAGAGCTTCGTTGGCACTTAGTAAGAAGTATTGCTGCTATCTTTATTATTGGAATCGGTCTTTTCTCCATACAAGAATTTGTGTATAATAATTTTCTTCTTGCACACATTGACCCCAATTTCATAACCTATAGATTATTTTGTGATTTTTTCTCATTTCTAGGGATGAAAAGTAATTTTTGTTCTTTAGATTATCCAAATACATTACAGGTCTTAAAACCAACTCAACAATTAATGAATTCTATATGGTCTTCTTTTATCCTAGGAGCCATTGTTGCATTCCCATACATTCTTTGGGAGTTTTGGAGATTTATTTCACCAGGTCTTCATATAAACGAAATTAAAAAATCTCGAGGATTTATTTTTACTGCATCATTTCTGTTTTTTATAGGGGTTTTATTCAGTTTTTATGTTATAGCTCCTATTTCTATAAATTTCCTTTACACGTACCAAATAAGTGATAAATTAATTAATCAATTTACGATGGAGTCGCATATAGGTTTAATTACCAATATGTTATTAGGAGTTTCAATTATGTTTGAATTACCTGTTATTGTATATTTTTTGACCAAAATTGGTTTTATATCTCCTGAGTTTTTAAAACGTTACAGAAAACACGCATTGGTTATAGTATTAATATTAGCTGCAATTATTACACCTCCTGATGTTGCTAGCCAGGTTATTGTTGCTATTCCTGTGTTAATTTTATATGAAATAAGTATCAAGGTTTCTAAAA
>CBFHOD010000007.1:33614-50641 GCA_965657365.1 Flavobacteriaceae bacterium | reverse complement strand
GGAGTGATCAAAAAACAGCAAAAAAATGCAAAAAAATAAAGTCGAAAAATTTAATGATTATCGTTCAGAAATGAATGATAAAATACTAAGTAATGATAATAAAGTCATCAAAAGAATTTTCAATCTTGACACCAATGCCTTTAAAGAGGGGTACTTACCTGTAAAAACTAAAGAATTATTAGGTTTAGTAGCATCAACTGTTTTACGTTGTGACGATTGTATTGCCTATCATCTAGAAACCTGCTTCAAAGAAGGTGTTTCAAAAGAAGAAGTAATGGAAAGTCTATCTATAGCTACTTTAGTTGGAGGAACAATAGTCATTCCACACCTAAGAAGAGCTTATGAGTTTTGGGAAATTTTGGAAAATAATGATTAATGATATTTTTATATCTTACTATTTGTGAACATATTAAGACTTATAAAAATTCTAATCATTATTTTAGAGGACTAATTTAAAATGAATAATTTATATTAAATAATGATTTTAAGAGCTGAAAATATTGCTAAAAGTTATAGTGGTCGCCAAGTGGTAAAACAGATTTCTTTAGAAGTAAAACAAGGAGAAATTATTGGATTGTTAGGGCCTAACGGAGCTGGAAAGACCACCTCGTTTTATATGATTGTTGGAATGATTCAACCCAATAGCGGTAGAATATTTTTAAATGATGAAGAAATTACTAGTTATCCAATGTATAAGAGAGCTCAAAAGGGAATTGGTTATTTAGCTCAGGAAGCGTCTATTTTTAGAAAACTATCTGTAGAAGACAATATAATGTCTGTTCTTCAATTTACAGATTTATCTAAGAAGCAACAAAAAATGAAATTAGAATCTTTAATTGAAGAATTTAATATTAACCATGTTCGTAAAAATAGAGGGGATTTGTTATCTGGTGGAGAACGAAGAAGAACAGAAATTGCACGTTGCTTAGCATCTGACCCAAACTTTATTTTATTAGATGAGCCTTTTGCAGGTGTAGATCCTATTGCAGTTGAGGATATTCAAAGTATTGTTGCGCACTTAAAAGATAGAAATATTGGCATTCTCATTACAGATCATGACGTTCAGGCCACACTTGCCATTACAGATAGAACTTATTTAATGTATCAGGGAGGTATTTTAAAAGAGGGTATTCCTGAAGAATTGGCTAAAGACGAATTAGTTCGAAAGGTTTATCTTGGAAAAGATTTTGAATTGAAGAGAAAAAAAGTTTTTTAACTCTATCTAGAGGTATTTAAATTCTTAAGCATAGATAGAAGAATATAACTCATAATTATTAAAGGTATTGCCAGATATTCAAGGGTTATTAATAGAACTATTGAAAATGCTATTAAAATATACTTATGTAAATTTTCTTTCAAACTATAATTTTTAAACTTCAACGAAAATAATAAAAGTTCAACGTTCATCAAATAACTGAATAAAATTGTAATTCCTATTAAAAAATAATTGTTATCAATTAAATCTCTAATAAAAAGATTTTCTGAATGCATTTGAACCAATGGTAATGAAACTATAAACAAACTCATAGCTGGTGTGGGTAAACCAATAAAAGATTCCGATTGTCTAGTGTCTAAATTGAATTTAGCTAATCGATAACAAGCTGCAAGTGTTATAAGTAAACCGAATAAAGGAAGTCCTGCATATACTAACTGATCTTTATTTCCTAACAAATAAAAGAGTACAATACCAGGAACTACTCCGCTAGTTACCATATCCGCTAGAGAATCAAGTTGCTTTCCTAATTCACCAGAAACTTTTAAAATTCTTGCCAAAAAGCCATCAAAAAAATCAAGAAAAATACCTAACACGACAAATAGGAATGTCAGTTCAAAATGACCATCAACAGCAAAGATCGTTGCCAATATTCCACAGAAAAGATTTCCGAGGGTTACTAAATTTGGAAGCTGATTTTTAATATCCATAACACTTAATTCTTTTGCTAAAATAGTAAATGCTTTTTTGGTTATTTTAAATATCATGATATTTTAAGCATATTTGCCTAATTAATTACTGAAAAAAATCTATGCCCATCATTAAATCCAAATTCTCTCCTTCACCTTTATTTAAGAATGGTCATTTTAATACAGTGTATAGATCTCTTTTTATGAAAGAATCTCATAATTATAACCGAAGAAGAATTACAACCTGGGATAATGATTTTATCGACCTAGATTTTTCAAAAGTGAATTCATCTAAATTGGTTGTTCTTATACATGGTTTAGAGGGAAGCTCAGAATCTAAATATATTTTAGCTGCAGCTTCAGAACTCAACAATGCTGGCTATGACACAGTTTCGTTTAATTTAAGAGGCTGTAGTGGTGAAGATAACTTATTACTATCTACCTATCATAGTGGTAAAACAGAAGACCTAGAATTTGTAATTGCCCATTTAATTGAAAATTATTCTTACACTAAAATAATGATTGTAGGTTATAGTCTTGGTGGAAATATTACCTTAAAATATTTTGGAGAACATGTTAAAACGATACCCAACAACGTTTCTTGTGGTGTAGCTATTTCTGTCCCGGTAGACTTAGCAAGTTCAAGTAAAACCATGGGTACCTCAAAAAACAAACTATACATGTATAAATTTTTAAGATCCTTGAGAAAAAAAATCCTCATAAAAAAACAAAAATATCCAGAGTATAGATTAGATATTAAGAGACTTTTGAAATCTAAAACATTTAAAGAATTTGATGGTTTATATACAGCGCCAGTTTCTGGATTTTCTGGCCCTGAAGATTATTGGGAAAAAGCAAGTTCTAAACCCTATTTATCTTCAATTAAAAAACCAGTTTTATTAATTACTTCATCAGATGATCCATTTTTAGCAGAAGAATGTTATCCTTTTAAAGAAGCTAAAGAGTCTAATCATTTTCATCTTGAAGTAACAAAATATGGTGGGCATGTTGGATTTATTTCTAGTTTTTTTTCTAAAAATAATAGATGGTTAGAAAACAGAATACTTCAATTTATCAAAGACAACGGCTAATTGACACAATATCTATAGAAATGTAAAGTTATTTCAATAATATATTAAGATATTTGTCTGTATAATTATTCATTACATTGAAAAAAAAACATTTTTTACTTTTTCTTTTATTTCCTATTGTAATTAATGCTCAAGCATTAAGAAATTATTCAAATGAGTTTTTAACGATTGGTGTTGATGCAGCTGCATTAGGAATGAGTAAATCTGTTGTGGCTACTACCAATGATGTGAATTCTGGGTATTGGAATCCGGCTGGTTTGGTAAATATCAAAGATTTTCAAGGATCACTAATGCATTCCTCCTATTTTGCTGGCATTGCTAATTATAACTATGTGGCATTTGCTATGCCAATTGATAAACGAAGTGCTCTAGGGGTTTCAATTATTAGGTTTGGTGTAGACGATATTTTGAATACAACAGAATTAATAGATAGTCAGGGTAACATAGATTTTAATAGAATTAGTTTGTTTTCTGCTGCAGATTATGCTTTAAATATATCTTATGCAAGAAATTTAATTTTTAAAGATCTTTATTTTGGGATGAATGCCAAAATAGTGAGAAGAACCATTGGTGATTTTGCAAATTCATGGGGTGTTGGTTTAGATGCAGGTATTCAATACCAACGTGGAAGTTGGAAATTTGGATTGATGATTAGAGATATTTCTACAACCTTTAATATTTGGACAATAGATACAGATGCTTTTGCCTCAATTCAAAATGCAATTCCTGGACAAAATCAAGAATTACCTGAAGCCACTGAGATAACAAAACCAAAGGTTCAATTTGGTGTGGCTAGGTCATTTAGATTAGGACGATTTTTTAATTTACTGACCGAAGCTGACTTAAATATGAGATTTGCTAAAACAAATGATATAATCTCTACAAGTATTGCTAGTATAGATCCTGCTTTGGGTTTTCAATTAGATTATGATGATTTTGTCTTTTTAAGAGCAGGTATTGGAAATTTTCAAAATTCAACAGAATTTGACGGAAGTAAAAATTTAACGCTACAACCCAATTTTGGTGTTGGTTTTTTATACAATGGTATCCAAATTGATTACGCACTTACAAATATAGGTAGTCTTGGAAACGCATTGTTTTCTAATATTTTTTCAGTAAAAATTGATTATAGCTTTTTTAGACGATAAACTATGAAGAATACTTATTTTTTTATTTTATTTCTCATTGGTGTGTTTCAACACATTCAATCTCAAGAATTAAAATTATCGGTTCACTCAGAAATAAGTATTATCACTGTAGGTCCAGGAGATGTTCTTTATGAGGCTTTTGGCCATAGTGCTATCAGAGTTAGAGACTCTGTCATTGGAATGGACAATATATTTAATTATGGATTATTCGATTTTAATCAACCCAATTTCAAACTCAATTTCACCAAAGGAAAGCTACTATATAAACTGGGGAAAAAACCATTTCAAAATTTTGTTACTAATTATTACTATCAAAAAAGATGGATGAGGGCTCAAGTACTTAATTTGTCTCAATTAGAAAAACAAAAAATGTATGCATTATTAGAAGAAAATGCTTTACCTCAAAACGCAGAATATTTATATGATCCTTACTTCAATAATTGTGCTACAAAACTAAGAGATATCACCAAAGATATTCTTGGAAATCAGGTACAATTCCCTGCATCATTTTCTTCAGAAAATTATACCTTAAGACAACTAATGGATAAAGAACTTTTCTGGAATACTTGGGGAAATTTTGGTATTAATTTAGCTCTTGGTAATACTTTAGACAAAGCGATCACTGCTGAAGCGTATATGTACTTACCAGATTATGTTTATGAAGCGTTTAAAAAAGCTAAAAAAACAAAAAATAATATAGATAGTCCTTTAGTTAAAAAAGAACAGCTTATATTAAATTTTAAAGAGAAAAAAATTGAACAAAAATGGTATAATCCCTTTTCCATATTTTCAATTTTTCTTTTACTTTCAATAATGATAACTTACAGAGATCAAAAAAGAAATAAAAGATCTAAGTTCCTTGATTTTTTATTGTTTTTCATTACTGGATTTCTGGGAGCTATTATCTGTTTTTTATGGTTTTTCACTAATCATTCTACAACACCAAATAACTTTAATCTTTTATGGGCATTTTTCCCTAACCTATTTGTAGCTTTTATTCTTTTACAAAAAAACATACCGAACTGGGTAGTTAAATACATTAATTTCTATTTAATTTTACTCTCAATCACTCTTTTCGTTTTTGTCTTAGGGAGATGGAATGGAGTTAATGGATATTTATTTGGCATACAAGAGTTTTCTTTCGTACTACTTCCAATTATTTCTATGTTATTCGTGAGATCTGTTTACCTTCAAAAAATATTGAACACAAAAAATTAATATATATAATTGTTTTTATTAGATTTAACAATTAATGTATTATTTCATAATATGTGATTAATCCTATTAATTTTACATATAAATCAAAGAGATTAAAATGAAACAGCAAATTATTGAGTGTGTTCCTAATATCAGTGAAGGAAGAGATTTAAAAAAAATCAAAACAATCGCTAATGTTGTTACTGAAGTTGAGGGTATAAAACTTCTTGATATAGATCCGGGAAAAGCTACAAATAGAACAGTAATCACATTTGTTGGAGAACCATTACAAGTAGTAGAGGCTGCATTTAGATTAATAAAAAAAGCCAGCGAACTCATTGACATGAGCAAACAAAGTGGAGAACATCCAAGATTTGGTGCTACAGACGTTTGTCCTTTAATTCCTATTGCAAATATATCTATGAATGAGACTGCTAATTATGCTCATCTGTTAGGAAAAAGAGTTGGTGAAGAATTGAAAATATCTGGATATTATTACGAAAATGCTGCTACCAAAGATGACCGCAGGAATTTAGCTACGGTTAGATCTGGCGAATATGAAGGTCTTGAAAGTAAACTTGCTGATATCAACTGGAAACCAGATTTTGGCCCAATAACTTATTCAATAAAAACAAAAAATACAGGAGTGACGGCTATATCAGCAAGAGATTTTTTAGTAGCCTACAATATAAATTTAAACTCCACCTCTACTAGACGAGCCAATGCAATTGCTTTTGATATTAGAGAAGCTGGAAGAGTAAAACGAGAAGGAAATCCTATTACTGGAAAAAAAGTAGTAGATGCAAATGGAGATCCCGTAAGAATTCCAGGAAAATTAAAAGCTGTAAAAGGGATTGGGTGGTATATAGAAGAATACGGCATTGCCCAAATTTCATACAACCTTACGAATATTTCAATTACTTCGATGCATGAGGCTTTTGATGAAACACTTAAGGCCGCAAATAAAAGGGGAATTAGAGTCACAGGATCTGAGTTAGTAGGGTTAGTTCCTTTACAAGCTATGCTAGATGCTGCAGATTACTTTTTATTAAAACAGAAGCGTTCTCTTGGAATTAGTGAAGCAGATAAAATAAAAATTGCTATAAAATCTTTAGGTCTTGATGATCTTAAACCCTTTAATCCAGCTGAGAGAATTATAGAGTATGTAATGAACGCTAACCTCAATAAAAAATTAGTAGATTTTACAGTAAAAGGGTTTGCTGACGAAACGGCATCAGAATCTATGGCACCTGGAGGTGGATCTATAGCTGCATATGTTGGGGCTCTAGGAGTTTCATTAGGAACTATGGTTGCAAATTTATCGGCACATAAACCAGGGTGGGATGACAAATGGGAATTTTATTCCAAATGGGCTGAAAAAGGACAACATTATAAAAACGAGTTACTTTTTTTAGTCGATGAAGATACGAATGCCTTTAATAGAATTATAGATGGTTTTAGAATGCCAAAATCTAGTTCAGAGGAAATTGAATTAAGAAAAACAGCTATTGAGAATGCTACTAAGTATGCTACAGAAATTCCTTTTAAAGTAATGGAAACCGCATACGATTCAATGGAAGTAATGATGGTTATGGCAAGAGAAGGTTTACAAAACTCTTTATCAGATGCTGGGGTTGGTGCATTATGTGCTAGAACAGCTGTTGTTGGAGCTTACTTTAATGTCCGTATCAATGCTAAAGATATTAAAGACCAATCATTTGCTGAGGAAATACTTTCTAAGGCAAAGGAAATCTATGATAAAACAAACCTTTTGGAAAATGAAATGATTCAACTGATAGATTCTAAAATATAAATGAAATCTCCATTAAAAATAATTTCATATGAAGAAGCCCATGCAAAAGCATTCTATCAATTAAATATAGAATGGTTAGAAACATTTTTTTATGTTGAAGATTTTGATAGAGAAGTTTTGAGTAATCCAAATAAGTATATTATAGATAAAGGAGGATATATATTTTTTTTATTAGAAAATACTAAGGTTGTAGGATCTGTAGCCTTGATGAAAAAAAAAGAGAAGGTTTATGAACTGACTAAAATGGCTGTAATTCCTGAAAAAAGAGGAAATAAAATGGGTCAATATTTAATGGACTATTGTATTGATTTTGCAAAAATTAAAAAATTAAAAAAATTAGTTTTATATTCTAACACCTTACTTAAAAATGCGATTCATATCTATATAAAAAAAGGATTCAAAGAAATTCCAGTAGAAAAAGATTGCCCCTATAAACGAAGTAATATTAAAATGGAATTACTATTAGTTGAAAATAATTAGTTTATAAAAGTATTGTCATGAAAAAAAAGTTTTTTTTATTGTTTTCTCTATTTGTTACTTTAAATATTTTATCACAACAAAAGATTGCTCTAAAGGGTATTATTCTTGACCAAGACAACCTTCCAATACCCTACGCAAGTATAGGTATTATTAATAAAAACATTGGAACAACATCAACAGAAGAGGGAACATTTAATTTTATAGTGACCGATAAAGAAAAAGTTGATTATTTAGAAATATCGTCTATTGGTTATCAAACTTTTAAGATTATAGTTTCAGATTTTCTATCTCAGAAAAATAAAACAATTATTCTTAAAGAAAAAACAACAGAACTTTCTGAAATTTCAATAATGACCACTGAAGATTATGTGAAAATGGCATTAAAAAACTTGAAAAATAATTCTATAAGCAAAAATCATCAATTAAAAATTTTATATAGACGTTGGTCTGTTGAAGATAATATTTGCCGTTTCTATATTGAGCATTTTATGAATGTAATTGACAGAGGCCCCTCCTCCTACATCACTAAATATTCTATAGAGGAAAGTAGAAAATCATCAGAATATAGATTTATTAAAAACTTACAAAATAGACATGCAATTGAATATATGGAACTGAATAATCCTCTAAGAAAAGGTATTTATTATGGAGATTATAAATGGAAGAAAATTAAAAACTCAAGTTATGATGGAGAAGATATCAATATTATTGAAGGTTTAAATGATGCCAGTTCCTTAAAATTATATATTGGTTATGATACATTCAAAATATATAAATTAGAAATTACAAGAAACCCTCCTAAAAAGGGAAAGTACCTACACTCTCTTTATCTATATAAAAAAAATAAAGAAGGTAAGTTATATCTTAGTTATCATAACAGAGAATGGAGAGGCTCAGGTAAGCTAACTGAAAATATGAAACGAATTTTGCTAAAACAAAACAAAATAACAGGAAATTATATTCCTATTGCCTATAGGCACGAGGTTTTTGTTTTAGAATTAGAAGAAGATAAGAAGAGGTTTGAAAAATATAAAACAATTGAGGAAATGGATATGACGCTTTATGATATTCCTTACAACAAGTATTTTTGGGACAATGTGAGTTTACCTCCTGAAACGCTATTTTATAAAAAAAATAGTGGTGAACTTGAATCATTATTTAATGTACCCATAGAAAGTCAATTTAAGCTCTCTAATTAAGAATTATACTAAAAATAAAGAGTTATACTATAAAAAACTTTCAATTGCTAAATCATAACTTTTAAGACCAAAACCGAAAATAACTCCTTTTGCATTTGCCGCAATATAACTATGGTGTCGAAACTCTTCTCTAGCATGAACATTTGAAATATGTACTTCTATAACAGGAGATTCTATTGCCTTTACGGCATCTCCAATACCAACAGAGGTATGAGTGTAGGCAGCAGCATTTAAAATAATGCCGTCATAACTGAAACCAACTTTGTGAAGTGTATCAATTATTTCTCCTTCTATATTGGATTGAAAGTATTCTAAATCTATAGAACTAAACTTTGATTTTAGATTAGAAAAGTAATCTTCAAAAGAATGTGAGCCATAAATATCAGGTTCTCTTTTTCCTAATAAATTTAAGTTTGGGCCATTTATAATCATAATTTTCATAAAAGCAAAATTACAATTAATTTTATATAAAAAAAGGAGTTAAAAAGGTACTTAAGATATTAAATTAAATCTATAATTGAAAAGCTACTCCCAATCCAATATTTGAAATACTTGATGATGCGTACTCATATCCACTTGAATCAGTTCCACTGGAAATTGAAATCATACTGTAAGACATCTTTAATGCTATTTTATCACTTATAGAATATCCTATATTTGGTAGTAGATAAAATCCACCCTCAAGGTAATCTGGGTAAACTCCTATGGCATAACCAACGTTTGTTCCTATTGAAAAATTATCAGAAAGACTATAATTAATGACTGCAGCTAAAGGAAACCAGGATAAATCTTCATAATCTTCATTGGCATAGTCAGCATCTTTTTTTCCAAAAAAACGAACATAACTTGCAGATAAACCAACTTTAAAATCTGATTCAGATTCTAACATATAAGTTGCACCAAGGTTTATTTGATAAGAGGAAAAATCTTTTATATCTCCAGTTGGTATTCCAACACCAGTACTTATATGAAATTGTGAATATGAATTTAAGGCAAATAATGAAAGTGAAACTACTAAAATAAATTTTTTCATAAGTAATAATTTGTTTATTGTTTAAAAAAAATAGTGGACTAAAAGTCCACTATTTTAAATATAGTATTTTAAAAAATTTTAAAATTTATACAGCAAAGCTGCTCCAAAAGAATTTGAACTAATACTAATTCCTTCTACATCTGAGGGATCTGATAATGAAGTTGCATAGGATGCTATTAAAGTAAAATTGTCAGAAAGATCAATACCTAAACCAATAGATCCAGAAAATATTGAACTGCTTAAACCCTCTACTTCATCAGCTAGACTGAATCCTAGACCAACACCAGGTTGAATAAAGAAATTACCATCTTTTCCAGTAGGGTAATATTGAAGACCTAATCCAATTGCTAATGAATTATTGGACTCATCTTCAACTTTCTCTCCTATTCCAAAAGCAATAGACGGTAATAAGTCAAAGTTGTCTGATAATTCAGCGTCATAAAATAATCCAATTGAGAAAGCGCCAGAGGCATCTCCTGTAATTTCTCCAAATTCAGAATCTACAGTTGCTTTTCCACTTCCATATCCTACAGAAGCACCAAATTGAGCATTAGCAGAAAAACAAAAAGAAACTAATGCAATTGATAATAATAATTTTTTCATAATAAAAAGTATTTAAATTTAGTTAATTGTTAATAAATATATAAAAATTATATTAAATCATTAATTGTAATTCTTTTGATAAGAATATAATTAAATAAAAAAGGGAGCTAAAAAGCTCCCTAGTTTTATAATAAATTAAAAATTATAATTTAAACCAATTTGAAGAATATTTAATTTAATTGTTGCATCACCAACATCTTCTCCCATGTCATCAAGCCTATCAAAACCAAATGAATATCTAGCACCTAAAGATATATTATCTGAAATATCAATACCCAATCCTAAACCAAGACCCAAACCAAGTTTATTAATACCCTCTGCATCCTGTTCAGTGAGATAGTCAAATTGTGGGCCAGCCATTAAATTAAAGTTTTCTGTTACATGAAATTTCATCATCAAAGGAATAATAATCAAACCACTAGACTCTCCTTCATCAGTTATTGAAGAGTACTGAAGTTCGGGTTGAATACTAAAAGTTTCTGTGACTGAAAATTGTCCAAAAAATCCTAAAAAGAATCCTGAAGCGTCAGATGAGAAATCCTCACCACCCCCAGATACTTTGATAGTTGCTGATTGGTAACCTGCAGTTGCACCAAATTTTGAATCTTGAGCATTAGCAGAAAAACAAAAAGAAACTAATGCAATCGATAATAATAATTTTTTCATAATAAAAAGTATTTAAATTTAGTTAATTGTTAATAAATATAATAAAAAAAAATTAATTTCTTAAAAAAAGTAATAATGAAGGTTATATTTGATTCTCATTAATTATTAATTCCAAATATTAATTTCTAAAAAAAAGTGGACTAAACGTCCACTTTTTAAAAATGTATACTAATGTTATTTCTAAAACTGATAAGCTAATCCTAGACCAAAACTAGAAACACTACCATCATCTGTAATTGTAGAATAATTTAGATTAAATGAGGTTCTGTCTCCAACAGCATAAGCTATATTTGGTCTCAAATAAAAACCACCACCTATACCATCAGGTGATAACCCTACTCCATATCCAACATCAGAACCAATAGTAAGTTTATCTGATACATTGTAATTTAAAACCGTTGCTATTGGTAACCAAGCATAGTTTCCTAAATCTACTTCACCAAAATCGCCTAAGTCAAGTGTTTTTCCTGAAAAAGCTAAATAACTTGCAGATAAACCAAATTTAAAATCTGATTCAGCCCCAAACATATAAGTTGCGCTTAAATTATAGGAAACAGATGTAATATCTCCAGCATCACCGGTAGGGATTCCTACACCTGCGCCTAAGGAAAATTGAGCATTAGCAGTTAAACAAAAAGCTACTAAAGCAAATGATAATAATAATTTTTTCATTTTGAAAAAGTTTTAGTTAATAACAATAAATATAATATAAAAAAAATAATTGCAAATTAGGATTAAATTTCGGTGAACTTACATAAGTATTAAACTTAAAATTATCTTATCTTCATTTTATGAATTGGAATGAATCAATTTTAGATTATGGTCACTACTTAAAAATAGAAAGAGGGCTTTCTTTCCATACCATACAAAACTACATTAGGGATGTTAAAAAACTTGTTTACTTTTTAGATAAAGAAAAAATATCTAGTTCACCAATAGGAATAAATGAAGAACTAATTCAAAAATTTATTTATACTATAGCTAAAAAAATAAGTCCAAGAAGCCAAGCTAGAATTATCTCTGGTTTACGAAGTTATTTTGACTATTTAATTTTTGAAAACTACAGAGAATCTAATCCTACAGATTTAATTGAAGCTCCAAAAATTGGTGTAAAATTACCTGACACTTTATCAGAACAAGAAATTAATAGCTTAATCTCTGCAATAGACCTTAGCAAAGGAGAAGGAGAAAGAAATAGAGCAATGCTAGAAACCATGTACAGCTGTGGATTAAGAGTAAGTGAATTAATTCATTTGAAAATTTCAGATTTATTCTTTGACGAGGGTTTTATAAAAATTATAGGTAAAGGAAATAAAGAACGTTTTGTTCCTATTCATTTTAGCGCCCAAAAATATATTGTTTTGTACATAAATGAGGTTAGAGCACATACAGAAGTTAAAAAGGGCTTTCAGGATACCCTATTTTTAAATAGGCGTGGCAAATCATTATCTAGACAGATGATTTTTATGATTTTAAAAGATCTTGCTATCAAAATTAATCTAAATAAAAAAATTAGTCCGCATACTTTCAGACATTCTTTTGCAACTCATCTTTTAAAAAATGGGGCAGATTTGAGAGCTATACAGCAAATGTTAGGTCATGAAAGCATCACCACTACAGAGGTTTATGTTCATTTAGATACTCGTTATTTAAAGAAGATAGTAGAGAAATACCACCCCATAAAATCTTAAACTAAAAATCCTGATATTAAACGTTAATGTTTAACATCAGGAAAATGATTTTTGTACAGTAATTACTTAGCTACATTTACAGCTCTTGTTTCTCTAATTACTGTAACTTTTACTTGACCAGGATAGGTCATGTCATTTTGAATTTTTTGGCTAATACTAAAAGATAGTTCAGCAGCTTTCGTATCATTAACTTTTCCACTTTCCACCATAACACGTAATTCTCGACCAGCTTGAATAGCATATGCTTTTTGGACACCAGAAAAACCAAAGGCAATATCTTCCAAGTCTTTCAATCGTTGAATATAGGAGTCTAACACCTGTCTTCTTGCACCTGGTCTTGCTCCAGAGATCGCATCACAAACTTGAACAATTGGAGCAAATAATGTTTTCATTTCAATTTCATCATGGTGAGCTCCAATAGCATTACAAACATCTTTTTTCTCTCCGTATTTTTCAGCCCACTCCATTCCTAACAAAGCGTGTGGTAATTCACTTTCTGCATCCGGTACTTTACCAATATCGTGAAGTAATCCAGCTCTTTTAGCTATTTTTGGATTTAAACCTAATTCAGATGCCATAATGCCACAAAGATTTGCAACTTCTCTTGAGTGTTGAAGTAAATTCTGGCCATAAGATGATCTGTATTTCATTCTTCCTACAGTTTTAATTAGTTCAGGATGCAATCCATGAATTCCTAAATCTATGACCGTACGTTTTCCAACCTCTATAATCTCCTGAGTAATTTGTTTTTCTGTTTTAGCTACAATTTCTTCAATTCTTGCTGGATGAATTCTTCCATCAGTAACTAATTTGTGCATAGACAATCTAGCGATTTCTCTTCTCACAGGATCAAAACATGAAAGAATAATAGCTTCTGGGGTATCATCAACAATAATTTCAACACCTGTCGCAGCCTCTAATGCTCTAATATTTCTTCCCTCTCTTCCAATAATTCTTCCTTTAACATCATCAGATTCTAAATTAAAAACTGATACACAATTTTCAACAGCTTGTTCTACACCTACTCTTTGAATTGTGCTTAGCACTACTTTTCTAGCCTCTTGTTCTGCAGTAAGTTTAGCTTCTTCAAGTGTGTTTTGAACAAATCCCATGGCATCAGACTTTGCCTCGTCTTTTAAAGAATTTACCAATTCTTTTTTTGCTTCTTCGGCAGAAAAACCAGAGATTTGTTCTAAGAGGTCTACATGTCTTTTGTGAAGTTTAGATACTTCATCGTCTTTTTTCTCTAAATAGCTTAGTTTGTTATTATAATCGTTTTCTTTTTGTTCTAAAGAATTATTTAAACGCTTAGTTTTATCAACTTCAGATTGTATTTGAGACTCTTTATCTCTTGTTCTTTTCTCTATGTCTGAAATTTTCTTTTCTCTACTTAAAATAACTTTTTCATGCTCAGACTTTAATTCAATAAATTTCTCTTTTGCTTGTAATATTTTGTCTTTTTTTAACGCCTCCGCTTCAATTTTAGCTTCTTTAAGAAGAGAGTTTGTTTCTTTTCTTGTAGCATCTAAAATTTTATTAGCTTTAGATTTTTCTGAAAATTTAGCTATTATTAATCCTATTATTATTCCTACTACTCCTACTAATGCTGGAATTATCATTTGGTCCATAATTTTGATTTGTTTAAATAAAAAAGCCTACAGCAGTGAGGTTTATATAAACTCCATTATGACATGTATAGAACTAACTAGTTGATCAAGGGTCCTCTTGATAGAGAAATAAATTCAATACCTAAGGCATTCTTTAACAACTAAGACTTGTCCTTCATAATAGTTTCGCGTTGAGTTTATCAAACAAATAACTAATGCAGGCAGTATTTTATTGTATTGAAAGAGTACTTATTCTAAATAATCACTGACCATTTTGGTGAGTTCATTTATTTTTTCAAATGCTTCGTTGTTGATTTCTTTTGTATCTATGGAAGCGATTTCAAGTTTGGATGCAAATTGTAATGCACACATTGCTAAAACATCTTGTTTATCACTCACAGCATAGTTATTTTCATAATTACTGATCAGTTGATTAATATTTGCAGCAGCTTTTCTCATGCCCTCCTCTTCTATTGTGTTATTCACACTTAAAGGATATGATCTTCCGGCTATTACTAAATTAATCTTTAATTTATCCACAATACTAATAAATTATATTACTCGTTCAATTGAACGATACATTTATCGATTTCTCGAATTAAAGCATTTATTTTAAATTTCGTATCTCTTGTACTATTGTTACTACCTTCTATAGTTTTAGCAATCTTTAACAACTTAAATTGTTTTTCTTGTTGTTCCAATAATTGCTTACTTTCTAAAAGTTCATGGTGTAATTTTGATGTATTTTGAAGTAGTAATTGATTCTCCTTTAATAAAAAATCATAATTAGAAAGTAAATTTTTTAACTTTTTTTCTAATAAATGAACCGCTTCAGTAGTATTACTCATTAAACTTTTAAATAAAAAACTATAGTTCAAAGTTAACATTCTGTTTTTTAACAAACAACTATTTATAGAGTTAATAAAAAAACACTCAAAAATATTTGAAATTCATAGTCTAATGATTTAAATAGTTTTCTTAATTTGGTAAAAAAATTATTGTAATTTGAAAAAAATCATTTTTTTGCTTTTAATGGTAAATTTTTCTTCATTTGCTCAGAATAATTATCCATTAGATTATTTCAGAAGTCCACTGGATATTCCTCTTAGACTTGCAGGAACTTTTGGGGAGTTAAGGAATAATCATTTTCATGCGGGAATAGATATAAAAACAAATCGTAGAATTGGTCTACCGGTTTATGCTACAGCTGATGGTTATGTTTCAAGAATAAAAGTTGCAATTTGGGGATATGGAAAAGTAATTTATATAAATCACCCTAACGGCTATACTACTGTATATGCACATCTCAATAAATTTGGTGATGAAATCCAAGAATATGTTAAAGATATTCAATACAAAAAAGAAAGCTATGAAACTGGTAATATTTTTCCAAAAAAAGATCAATTCATGGTTACAAAAGGCCAAATAATTGGCTATTCCGGAAGAACCGGTGGGTTTGTAGCTCCACACTTACATTACGAAATAAGAAATACTAAAACAGAAAAAATTATTAACCCGTTGTTGTTTGGTATAAAAATTAAAGATTCAATTGCTCCAAAAATAAAGAAATTATTAGCTTACCCGATTGGTTTAAACTCAAAAATCAATAGAAGTTTAAATAATCAAAGCTTATCCATAAAAAAAGATTCTCTAAACAACTACACAGCCAATAGATTAAGTGCTTCAGGGAAAATTGGTTTTGGAATTAATGTTTATGATTTATTAGGAAAAGAATTAAATAAAAATGGAATTTATAGTCTTGAAATGAAAATCAATGGAAAAAGAAAATATTACCACGACGTAGAAACATTTTCTTTTTCTGAAAGTAAATTTATAAACCTTTTAATTGACTATGAATATTTCTCTAAATATAAAAGTAGAATACAAAAAACCTTTAGAGAAAATGAAAACAAACTAAGTATTTATGAGGGATTAATTGAAAACGGTAGTATTACTATAAATGAAGGATTAAATTATCAGATTGAAATTATTGCTAAAGATTTCACAGGTAATAGCTCGTCTCTGAAAATTCCTGTAGTTGGGCTTAAAAGTGAAACTATGATAAATCAACAAAAAGATACTACTGCCTATAAAATTGTAAAAAATAAATTTCAAAAGTTTTCTAAAGATGGAGTAACCATTGCTTTCCCTAAAAACACTTTCTATAAAGATATTTTTTTAAATTTTTCTGTTAACGAAAGAACTGCAACTATTCATAAACCTACAATTCCATTAGATAAAAAGTTTACAATTTCTTTTGATAGTATCATGTATGATAAATCTGAATTGGATCACATCTATATTGCTAACATGAATAATAAAAAATACCCATATTATATGGATACTAGAAAAAAAAGCAATAAAATATTTACTACAACAAAGACTTTAGGTGATTATGGACTACTAGTTGATAATCAAATTCCTAAAATTTATAATCCTAATTTTAAAATAAATGATTGGATGAGTCGTTCGAGATATTTAACTATTAAAATTTCGGATTCACAATCTGGTATAAAATCCTATGAAGCTTTTATAGACAACGAGTGGATATTAATGGAATATGATGTAAAAAAGAAAAAACTATCTTATGATTTTAG
>CBFHOD010000007.1:0-33518 GCA_965657365.1 Flavobacteriaceae bacterium | reverse complement strand
CTTTTCAGCGGGTGGGTTTCAAGCTAAATATGGCGACAAACTTTCCTCGGTATTAGATATTACCTACAGAAAACCAACAAAATTTTCTGCTACTGTGAAAGCAAGTCTTTTGGGGAGCAGTATTACTGTGGAAGATGTTTTTTTAGATAATAAATTATCAGCTATTGTTGGAGTTAGATACCGAGATAATAGTTTATTTGTAAATTCTAAACAAATAGAAACAAATTTTAAACCTCGTTTTACGGATGTACAAACTTTTTTATCTTACAAGAAAAGTGAAAAACTTAGCTTAAATTTCTTAGGAAACTTTTCTTTAAATAAATACGATTATCAACCTGTAACGAGGAGAACAAGATTTGGAACAGTTTCTGACCCCTTAGAATTAATTGTATTTTATGACGGACAAGAAAAAGACACATATCTTACCGCATTTAGCGCCTTAAGTTTAGATTATCAAGTAAATGATGATCTTGAACTCACCACTACAATTAGTGCATTTAATACACAGGAAGAAGAATATTTTGATATTGCTGCATCCTATAATTTAGGAGAGGTTGATTCTAATATTGGATCACAAACATTCGGTGATGTTACTTTTTCTGAGGGCATAGGGTCTCAATTAAACCATTCTAGAAATGATTTAGATGCTCTGATTACTAATGTTCAAATAAAAGGAACTTACAAGAAAAACGAAAATCAAATAGATTTTGGAATTAAATATCAATCAGAAAATATTAAAGACCGAATCAGAGAGTGGGAGATTATTGACTCGGTTGGATTTTCCATCAGGCCATTAAACCTTGGATTCATTAATGACCAACCTTACAACCCTTTCACTGGACCTATCGAACCATTTCAAAATATCAGAGCCGAAAACAAATTAAATATTAATAGACTCTCTGGTTTTTTACAATATAGTAAAAAAGGATTTTTAGGGGATCATAAAATATGGTGGAATCTTGGTCTTAGAGGACATCTTTGGTCGGTTAATGCAAATCAAAATAAAAGTGTGAGTCAGTTCATTCTGAGCCCGAGAGCTCAATTTGCTATAAAGCCTAGTTGGGAAAAAGACATGTTATTTAGAATTTCAGGGGGTGTTTATGCTCAACCCCCATTTTATAAAGAATTAAGAAATTTTAATGGAGATATCATTCCAAACATAAAAGCACAGAAATCTGTGCATATGGTATTAGGAGGAGATTACAGCTTTACCATGTGGAATCGACCATTTAAGTTAACTACAGAATTATACTATAAAAACTTATCTAACATAAACCCCTACAGTGTAGATAATGTTAGAATTAGATATCAGGCTAATAATAATGCAAAAGGATATGCAACTGGATTAGATATTAGACTTAACGGCGAATTTGTTCCCGGAAATGAAAGTTGGATTAGTTTAGGGATTTTAAAAACTGAAGAAAATATTGATAATCGTGGGTATATCGCCAGACCCTCTGATCAACGATTTAAATTAGGGATCTTATTTCAAGATTATGTACCTAACTTACCTAATTTAAAAGCCTATTTAAATTTAGTGTATAACTCAGGTGTTCCAGGTGGAGCCCCCTCCTATTCAGACCCCTATAATTTCCAAAATAGATTAAGAGATTATAGACGTGCAGACCTAGGAGTGCTCTATGTTTTTACAGATGTAAATAAGAAGTTTTCGTCTGGGTTTTTAAGTAAGTTTGAAGAATTTACGGCAGGTCTAGAACTTTTTAATATGTTTGATATTCAAAATTCAATTACCAATACTTGGGTTAGAGATGCTGCTACTAAGAATCAGTTTGGAGTCCCCAATTACTTGTCCGGAAGAATCTTAAATCTAAGAATAGGAATAAAATTTTAACTAACAAGTATCAAATTATAAAATTTGAGCAGCGTGATCTTTTGTTTTAACCTTAGAGATCACATTTTCTATTATTCCATTACCGTCTATCACAAAAGTGGTTCTATGAATTCCATCATATTCACGTCCCATAAATTTTTTAGGACCCCAAACTCCAAAGCTATTAATAACGCTATGGCTTTCATCTGCTAATAAAGGAAATGGTAGTTCATGTTTTAAAGCAAAATTTTGTTGTCTTTTTTCTGAATCAGCACTTACTCCAATTATTTCATAGCCCTTAGCTTGAAAAGTTTGATAATGATCTCTTAAATTACAAGCCTCAATCGTACACCCGGGTGTACTTGCTTTAGGGTAAAAAAAGACTACTAATTTTTTACCACTGTAATCATTTAACTTTCTAATAATTCCTTGATTGTCTGTTGCTTCAAAATTTGGAGCATTATCTCCCACTTTTAATGTATTCATAATTTTTTATTTATATACCAAAGATACAAAAGTGTTATAAGATTTTAAATGCTAGTTTGTAACTTTGTAACTAGTGAGAATTTTTAAAATAATAATATGAACAAGGCTGAAAAGGTAAAGTTTGTAATTGACACATTACAAAAAATCTATCCTGAAATTCCTATACCATTAGATCACAAAGACCCTTATACTTTATTAATTGCAGTATTACTTTCAGCTCAATGTACAGATATTCGTGTAAATAAAATTACGCCATTGTTATTTGCTAAAGCAGATAACCCTTTTGACATGGTGAAAATGACAGTAGAAGAAATTAAACAAATTATAAGACCATGTGGTTTATCCCCCATGAAATCAAAAGGAATTTTTGGATTATCAAAAATTTTAATTGACAAATACAATGGAGAGGTGCCTAAATCTTTTGAAGGTCTTGAGGAGTTACCTGCGGTAGGACATAAAACAGCTAGTGTTGTAATGAGTCAAGCATTTGGAGTCCCTGCATTTCCTGTTGACACCCATATCCATCGGTTACTATATCGTTGGAATTTAACAAATGGAAAAAACGTAATTCAAACCGAAAAAGACGCTAAAAGGTTATTTCCAAAAGAGTTATGGAATGAGTTGCATTTACAAATTATTTGGTATGGAAGAGAATTTTCACCTGCAAGAGGATGGGACTTAAAAAAGGACATTATAACGCGTAAAATTGGAAGAAAAACAGTTTTAAATGAATATCTAAAAAAAAATAAGTGCTAAAAAAACCTCGACTCGTGTCAAGGTTTTTCTAACTTAATTCAAATTCAATTCAATTTTGATATTTGATATTGTTTTTACAACTGATAGTGACTTGGAAAAATTAATCAAATATTGAACTGTTTCTTTTTTTGGGTGCTCCTGATATTCAGAAGACTTTTTAGAGTAAAGTTGCTTCATACAGTATATAATTATAGTCTTTAAAACATATAAACGGAAGCATTATACAATTATTGTTAATCCAGTAAAATTATTTTATTTTCTTCTATTATTTTTCTCAGGTTGATTAAAGCATAACGCATTCTGCCTAAAGCAGTATTAATGCTAACACCCGTATTTTCACTAATTTCTTTAAAACTCATATCTTTATAAATTCTCATAACTAAAACTTCTTTTTGCTCTTCAGGAAGTTCTTCTATTAATCCTTTAACATCAGATAAAATCTGCTCTTTAATTAATTGTTTCTCAGCATTTAAAGAACCATCACTTATAACAGAAAAAATATCAAAATCATCTGTATTTTTAAATGAGCGCATCCTATTTGACTTCCTAAAGTGATCAATTATTAAATTATGTGAGATCCTCATTACCCAAGGAAGAAACTTTCCTTGTTCATTGTAGTTCCCGAGTTTTAAGGTTCTGATTACTTTAATAAAAGTATCTTGAAAAACATCTTCTGTAATCTCTCTATCTTGAACTTTGCTATAAATAAAACTATAAAGGCGCTGCTTATGTTTTTTAATTAAAGTTTCAAGACTAGCTTCACATCCTTGAATATAATTTGAAACTAAGTCGCTATCTGGGGTAAGTTTTTTATACATTGTAATTACTTTTAATGTAAGACAGTAGTCTTAACGTTATTTTAATAAATTAAAAAGTAATTTTTTTCTATAAATGTATTTTTGAAGTTATACGCAAATATAAAAAAAAAATATTAATTGTATTTTTTTAAATTATAATTGAATTAAAATCAAAAAAAGTGAAAAAATGATTATTTTTATAGCTTGCTTTCAAAATATATGAACAAAGATTTATCAAGTGTAAGTCCAAAAGAAAATATCATTATTAAAGGAGCTAAGCTCCATAATTTAAAGAATATTGATGTTGTTATACCAAGAAATAAACTAGTGGTTATTACTGGTTTGTCGGGTTCGGGAAAATCTACACTAGCCTTTGATACTTTATATGCTGAAGGACAAAGAAGATATGTAGAAAGTTTATCTTCTTATGCACGTCAATTTTTAGGAAAACTACACAAACCCAAAGTAGATTTCATTAAAGGGATAGCTCCAGCAATTGCCATAGAACAAAAGGTGAATTCTACCAACCCACGCTCTACTGTTGGAACTTCTACTGAAATTTATGATTACATAAAACTATTGTTTGCTAGAATAGGAAAAACCTACTCTCCTATTTCAGGTAAAATTGTTAAAAAACATACGGTTACAGATGTAACAAGTTTTGTGAAGACCTTTAAAGAAGGCTCAAGATTACTTTTGCTATGTCCTATCAGTATTAATGAAGATAGGAATCTAAAGACAGTTTTAAAAGTCTTAGCTCAACAAGGATATGCTCGTATTAAACATCAAGATCAGATTTATAGAATAGAGGATCTACCAACTAATAAAAATTACAAAGATTTAAAACTAGTTATAGATAGAGTTGTTGTTAAAGATGATGAAGATTTTTACAATCGTTTGTCTGATGCTATACAAACAGCTTTTTTTGAGGGTAATGGAGTTTGTATCATTCAAAATATTTTGGATAATTCTATAACTGAATTTAACAACAAATTTGAATTAGACGGTGTTTTATTTCATGAGCCAAATACACACTTCTTTAGTTTCAATAATCCTTACGGTGCATGTAGTACATGTGAAGGGTATGGAGATGTTATTGGTGTTGATGAAGGTTTAGTTATTCCAAACACAGGAATTTCAATATATAATGATGCGATCTACCCGTTCAGAACTGACTCCTTCAAACACTATAAAGAAGAATTAATTACACATGCTTATAAATTTAATATTCCAATTCACAAGCCCTGGTTTGAGCTTACCGAAGAGCAAAAAGACTTGGTTTGGAAAGGCAATAAAAGCTTTTACGGTATTCATCACTTTTTCTCAACATTAGAAGAAAAAAGTTATAAAATACAAAACAGAGTTCTATTATCTCGTTACAGAGGAAAAACCACATGTACCACGTGTAATGGCAAAAGGTTACGAAAAGAAGCAAATTATGTAAAAGTTGGAAATAAAACTATTTCAGATTTAGTTACTCTACCATTAGATGAATTGTCTATATTTTTCAAGCAACTAAAATTAAATAAATACGAACAAAAAATAGGAAAACGTTTGTTAACTGAGATTAATAATCGCTTAGATTTTTTACAAAATGTTGGTTTAAATTACCTTACATTGAATAGAACTTCCAACTCACTTTCTGGAGGAGAAAGTCAACGTATTAATTTAGCTACATCCTTAGGAAGTAGTCTTGTAGGTTCAATGTATATTTTAGATGAACCCAGTATTGGACTACATCCAAAAGACACAAAACGACTCATAAATGTATTACAAGAATTAAGAGATCTAGGAAACACAGTCATTGTAGTTGAACACGATGAAGATATTATGAAAGCTGCTGATTATATCATAGATATTGGACCTGAGGCGGGTACTTTTGGAGGAGAAATAGTAGCAGATGGAAATTTTTATGATATCCTAAAATCTGATTCATTAACTGCAAAATATTTAACAAAAGAATTTAAAATAGAAATCCCAAAAAGAAGAAGAAGTATTAAAAATTTTATTCAAGTTTTAGGTGCTAGAGAAAATAATTTGAAAAATATTGATGTAAAGTTTCCTTTAGACAGTTTAACAGTAATTACGGGAGTTTCTGGAAGTGGAAAAAGTACATTAGTAAAAAAAATACTATATCCTGCGCTACAAAAAAAATTAATAGGATATGGCGAGAAAATTGGACAACATAACGAGATTTCTGGTAGTTTTAGTCATATAAAACACATTGAATTTATAGATCAGAATCCTATCGGTCGATCATCCAGATCTAATCCTGTTACCTATATTAAGGCTTATGATGATATAAGAGCACTGCTATCTTCTCAAAAAATTTCAAAAATCAGAAATTACAAACCAAAACATTTTTCATTTAACGTTGATGGTGGAAGATGTGAGGTTTGTAAAGGAGAAGGAGTTGTCACTATAGAAATGCAGTTTATGGCTGATGTTCACTTACAATGTGATGATTGTAAAGGTAAACGATTCAAAAAAGAAGTTCTTGAAGTTAATTTTGAGAAAAAAAACATTGATGATATTTTAAACTTTACAATTGATGATGCAGTAGCTTTTTTTATCGAACACCAACAAACAAAAATTGCAAATAAATTAAAACCACTTCAAGACGTTGGATTGGGTTATGTTAAATTAGGTCAATCATCTTCCACATTATCTGGTGGTGAAGCACAAAGAATAAAATTAGCTTCTTTCTTGGTAAAAGGAAATACTAAAGATAAAGTACTATTTATATTTGACGAACCCACAACAGGTTTACACTTTCATGACATTAAAAAACTTTTAACTTCATTTAATGCTTTACTAGACAAAGGACATTCTATACTAGTAATTGAGCATAATATTGAATTGATAAAATGTGCAGATTATATCATTGATCTTGGTTTAGAAGGTGGAAAAAAAGGAGGACAATTAATTTTTGAGGGAACACCTGAAGAATTAATTAAAAATAATAAATCTTATACTTCAGAAAGTTTAAGAGAAAAACTTATAACAAATAAAAAATAGAAACAAAAAAAGCCTTCTCGTTTTAGAGAAGACTTTGTTTTTTTGGGTAGAAGATGGGGCTCGAACCCACGACCCTCGGTACCACAAACCGATGCTCTAACCAACTGAGCTACAACTACCATTTCGCTGATGCTATACTAACAAATAAATGCTAACGATTCACAAGCGGTTGCAAATATAATTTTTTTTTAAATCTATAGAAAGAAAAATTATATTAATTTATCCAGAGATGTAATGGCAATAAAGCGTTCTACCGTAAAACCCTCTGCATGATTTACACCTATTAGCCTGCCCAAATCTTTTGCTCTATATTGAATGCTGTCTGTGAAATTTTTGGAGCTGATAGGTGTTTCTGACTCTTTACTATTGGAGTCGTAAAATTGAGAGCTATAGGCTAATACAGCATCCATCTTCACATCCATAAAACCGCTCACATCAACAACGAAATCTGGTTCAGAATTTTTCCATTGTAGATAATGATAAACCAATTTAGGTCTCCACTTGTTTTGTATTATACCATCAAGTTTAGTTTCAATTTTTTCGAGACCACTTAAAAAACAAGCATCAGAAACTAATTCACTCCCCTTTCCATGATCTACATGTCTATCATCAACTGCATTACACAATATAATTTCTGGTCTGTATTTTCGAATCAATTTAATAACTTCTATTTGATGATCTTTATCGTTTACAAAAAAACCATCTGCGAATTTTAAATTTTCTCTTAGAGTTACTCCCAAAATTTTAGCAGCTTTAGCAGCTTCGACTTTTCTTAATTCTTTAGAGCCCCGTGTGCCTAATTCACCTTGAGTTAAATCGACGATTCCAACTTTTTTTCCTAAAGAAATTTCTTTGGCAATTGTGGCTGCTGCTCCTAATTCAACATCATCTGGATGTGCACCAAAAGCCAATATATCTAATTTCATAAGTGTACTTTATTTGTTTTTAAAAGCGCTTGATCTATGTCTGCTATTAAATCTTCAGGTTCCTCTATACCTACAGAAAAACGAATTAATCCATCGGTGATTCCTCTTTCTGATCTTTCCTCATCACTTAATAAAGCGTGAGTAGTTTGAGCAGGACTTAATATTGTACTTTCTACTCCTGCCAAACTTAATGAAGGTTTAATAAATTGCAATGAATTTTGAAAATCCATAGCATTGATACCATCAACTAATTCAAAAGACATCATAGCTCCAAAACCATGCATTTGTAAGGCTGCTATTTTATGTTTTGGATGACTTTTTAATCCCGGATAATGAACTTTCTTAATACAGGGGTTACCTTCTAAATATTCCGCTATTACTTGTGCGTTTTTTGTTTGCTCTTTCACCCTTAAGTTCAAAGTTTTTAAACTTCTTTCTAACATCCATACCGTAAAATCACTTAAATTTCCACCTAGATTAATGGCTGTTTCCCATATTAACTCGATGTGTTCTTTTGAGGCTGCTACAACACCTGCGGAGATATCTGAATGGCCTCCCATATATTTAGTTGCAGAATGGATTATAATATCTATTCCAAAATCGTAAGGAGTTTGATTTATCGGTGAGGCAAATGTATTATCAATCATAGTAATAATTCCTTTCCTTTTCGCCAAATCAGATATAGCTCTTATGTCTGTAATTCCCAATAAGGGATTCGAAGGAGTTTCTATATAAAGTATTTTAGTGTTTGTTTTGAGTAAAGGTTCAAAATCTTC
Organism: Flavobacteriaceae bacterium; assembly: GCA_965657365.1. Classification (GTDB taxonomy): domain Bacteria; phylum Bacteroidota; class Bacteroidia; order Flavobacteriales; family Flavobacteriaceae; genus Polaribacter. Next base: position 24,928 of record CBFHOD010000007.1, on the reverse strand, counting down.
ATATTTATCAGATGCTGTATAAGAATATTCTATACCGTATTTATCAAATTCTTTTGCAATAAAATTATAAGTACCACCGTAGATTACTTTTTGAATTAAAACATGATCACCTTGTTTCAGAAAAGCTAATAGAGACGAACTAATAGCTGCCATACCAGAACTAAAAATCAATGCATCTTCGGTATGTTCCAAAGCTGCAATTTTTCTTCTTAAGGCTTCCTGATTAGGGGTGTTAAAATAACGAGGATATCGCTTAACATCTACTTGATCAAATGCATATGAAGTTGACATATACATTGGTGAAATAGCACCCTTAAATTGTTCATCTTTAACTTCACCAACATGAACACAAATTGAGTTAACACCTAGTTTTTTTTGAGCTTTCATTTTTATTTTATTATAGATAACGAATTTACGAAAGAAACTACTAAAAATAAACATATTTACAAATCGCTTTTGTAAACTAGAGAAATCAATCTTAGGAATTAATAATTTCAATATCTTCGTAGCATGATTTCAGTGGTTATTTTAGGAAGTGGCAATGTTGCCAAACATTTGATTAATGCTTTTTTAAAAATTGATAACATCAATCTAAAACAAGTATATACCAGGAATTTAAAGGATCAAGCCATTCTTAAAAGCAGTGTTCAAACCACAAATGATTTATCATTAATAAAACAAGCAGACGTAACAATTATAGCAGTAAGTGATGATGCCATATCCGATATTTCATCCAAAATTAAGAATTCTCTTGTGGTTCATACGTCAGGTAGTGTTGAGATGAATGCCTTAAAAAATCCAAATAATAAAGGTGTATTTTATCTACTTCAATCTTTTTCTAAAGAAAAAGAAATAAATTTTTCAACTATTCCTATTTGTTTAGAGGCAGAAGATAAAAATGACCTTTTGAAACTAGAAAAATTAGCATCTTTATTGCAAAGCGATATTTATTATCTTTCTTCTTTACAAAGAAAAAAAATTCATGTTGCAGCTGTTTTTGTGAATAATTTCACAAATCATATGTATGCGATTGCACATAATATTTGTGAAGATCACAATGTACCATTCAATATTTTACAGCCATTAATACAAGAAACATCTGAAAAAATCGAAAACTTAACTCCAAAAGAAGCACAAACAGGGCCAGCCATAAGAAATGATGTAGAAACAATAAAAAATCATCTAAATTTGCTAACTGAAACACAACAAGAAATTTATTTAAAAATCACACAATCTATTCAAAATCATGGAAAAGAGCTATAAACAATACCTATCTCAAATTAGTACGCTAATCTTTGATGTTGATGGTGTTTTAACTAATGGAATTGTAACTGTGTTTCCAAATGGTGAATTAATTCGTCAAATGAATATTAAAGATGGTTACGCACTTCGTGCAGCAGTTAATTCGGGTCTAAGAATTTGTATTATCACTGGAGGAAAACATGAGGGTGTTAGAATTAGATTAGAAAATTTAGGCATTAAAGATGTGTATATGGGTGCACACAATAAAATTGAACAATACAATGAGTTTATTGATATGTATAATTTAGAGCCTAATAACATATTATATATGGGTGATGATGTGCCAGATTATCCAATCATGAAACTTGTTGGCTTACCCTGTTGCCCTAATGATGCTGCAACGGAAATTCAACAAATATCAAAGTATATTTCTGATAAAAAAGGTGGAGAAGGTTGCGTCAGAGATATTATTGAACAAATTTTACGTGTGCAAGGGAAATGGGATTCAAACTTTGACGCCACCTTCGACTAAACTTTAGTGTTCATCCCATAAAAATAATTTTTATAAAAATTACTACAATCTTCTAAGATTATGAAAAAACTTTTAATACTTATTCTCTCTATATTTTTTACAACTACAGGTTTTTCACAGACCATTTTCGGTGCCTGGAATTCTTTTGATGAAGAAACAAATAAAATTGAATCTGTTATTGAGATTTATGAAAAAGATACTAAAGCTTTTGCTAAAATAATATCAATTAAAGATGCCAATAAAAGTTCAGCAAGATGTGTGGAATGTGATGGAAAAAGAAAAAATGAACCCATATTGGGGATGAATATTTTAACAGGTTTAAAAAAAGATGGTGATGAATGGTCTGGTGGAAAAATTTTAGATCCAAAAAATGGAAAAGAATATAAGTGTTACCTTCAATTGTTAGATGACAACACATTAAAACTTAGAGGCTATATAGGAATTTCTATGTTTGGAAGAACTGCTATTTGGAAAAGAGCTGAAGAAAATTAAATTTTCTTAATGTATGATTTAATTTTATAAGTCGTAAATAACAGCTTTTGTTTGATAGTCTGTTTATACCTTTTTCTGAAGCATAGGAACAAAAGCAAAGTCTCCAAGCTCTCGTTTTTCAAATTCTTTAAGCGTTTTTCTATAAAACATAGTCATAATTTGTTTTTTTTCACCTACTGGAATTAATAACATTCCTCCTACTTTTAATTGAGCCAATAATGGTTTTGGTACAAAAGGTGCACCTGCCGTTACAATTATTTTATCAAAAGGTGCTTTTTCTTTAAAACCTTTATATCCATCGCCAAAAATAAATTTCTTTGGCTTGTAGCCTAACTTAGGTAAAAACAAAGAAGTCTTCTTAAATAATTCGAGTTGGCGTTCTATAGAGTAAACCACTGCTCCTAATTCTATTAAAACTGCTGTTTGATATCCAGAACCAGTTCCAATTTCTAAGACATTATCTCCAGGATTAACTGAAAGGGTTTGAGATTGAAATGCCACAGTATAAGGTTGAGAAATTGTTTGTTCTGCAGCTATAGGAAATGCTTTATCTTGATAAGCATGATCTGCAAAAGAAGAGTCAATAAACAAATGCCTCGGAATTATTTTAATGGCCGCTAATACACGCTCATTCGTAATTCCTTTCTTTTTTAGGATGTTGACTAACTGATTTCTTAGCCCCTGATGTTTAGAAGTATCTTTCAATTTGTATCTTTAAATAGTTCTCTAAAAATAGAATAATTGATTTAAAATTCCTATAAAATTGTATCTTTGTTATGGGTTTAAAAACAACATCAAAAAAATCAAATTTTATGCTAAAAGCAGGAGTATTAGGTGCAGGTCATTTAGGAAAAATTCACCTGAAATTACTACAACAATCTAATAAATACAATTTGATAGGTTTTTATGACCCCTCAAAAGAAAATTCTAAAAAAGTATCTAAAGATTTTGGATATCACGCTTTTGATAATCTCGAAGATTTAATAAAGGAAGTTGATGTAGTAGATATCGTAACTCCTACACTTTCGCATTTTGATTGCGCAAAGAAGGCAATAGAAAACGGATGTCACATATTCATTGAAAAACCAATTACTAAAACAGTAATAGAAGCAGAAGCTATTAGAACTTTGGCAAGCCAAAAACATGTTAAGGGTCAGGTTGGGCATGTTGAACGTTTTAATCCTGCCTTTACTGCTGCAAAAGATATGATTACCACGCCAATGTTTATTGAGTGTCATCGTTTGGCTGAATTTAATCCTAGGGGCACTGATGTTCCTGTTGTACTGGATTTAATGATTCATGATATTGACATCATTTTAAGTGTAGTTGATTCACCTGTAAAAAATGTTCATGCTAGCGGTGTTACTGTCATTTCTGAAACACCAGATATTGCCAATGCTAGAATAGAATTTGAAAATGGATGTGTAGCTAATTTAACAGCCAGTAGAATTTCTATGAAAAATATGAGAAAGTCTAGATTTTTTCAAAAAGATGCCTACATATCTGTAGATTTCCTTGAAAAAAAATCTGAGATTGTGAGAATGAAAGATGTGCCAGAACACCCTGAAGAGTTTGCTATGATTCTTCAAAATGCAGAAGGAGTAAAAAAACAAATATATTTTGATAATCCTGAGGTAACGCCTAACAATGCCATCTTAGATGAATTAGAATCCTTTGCTGATGCTATCGAAAACAATACAAAACCTGTTGTATCTTTAAGACAGGGCACAAATGCTTTAAGAATAGCACAGAGAATTATTGATTCTTTTTAGATTATATATAAAAACATAAGGTTAAACCCGAAAAACTCTCTTGTAATAAAATAAGAAATTTAAGATTTGTTAAAATCAAGAATTATAAAAAATTAAACCATAAAAAACTTCACATATGAAAAATATAGCAGTAATTGGAGCAGGTACTATGGGTAACGGAATTGCTCATACCTATGCTCAATTTAATTTTAATGTACAATTGATTGATGTTTCTCAAAAGGCTCTTGACAAAAGTATCGCTGTAATATCAAAAAATCTGGAGAGAATGGTTATTAAAGATAAAATAACTCCTGCTGATAAAGATAGAACTTTAGCAAATATCACTACATATACTTCGATTAAGGAGGGAACACAATATGCTAGCTTAGTTATAGAGGCTGCAACTGAAAATTTAGATCTAAAATTAAAAATATTTAAAGAATTGGATGAGGTTTGTCCAGATGACACCATTTTAGCAACAAATACCTCCTCCATTTCAATTACTCAAATTGCAGGGATAACTACTAGACCAGATAAAGTTATCGGTATGCATTTTATGAATCCAGTACCCGTAATGAAATTAGTTGAAATCATTAGAGGGTATAACACATCTGATGAAGTAACAAAATTTATAATTAACTTATCTAAAAAAATAAATAAAATACCAATAGAAGTAAATGACTATCCAGGGTTTGTAGCCAATAGAATCTTACTTCCTATGATTAATGAGTCTATTGAAACGTTGTATAATGGAGTTGCTGGAGTAACAGCAATAGATACTGTAATGAAATTAGGAATGGGACATCCAATGGGTCCTTTACAATTAGCAGATTTTATTGGTTTAGATGTTTGTCTATCTATTTTAGAAGTCATGTATGATGGGTTTAAAAACCCAAAATATGCACCATGTCCGCTTTTAGTAAATATGGTTAGAGCTGGAAAATTAGGTGTGAAATCTGGTGAAGGTTTTTATGATTATTCTAAAAGTAAAAAAGCTGAAAAAATTGCCAAACAGTTTGAATAAATCAATTCTTATTTTATTATTATTTTTTTATTCTTTGGTCAATAGCCAAGAAAAAAAATTAAACCCTTCATTAAAAAAAATAGGTTTTCTTTATAGTAGTGCTAAACAAAATAATATTTTATTTTTTGATAAAGATTATGACTATAAGACAAATGTGTATAAATTTCAGTTATTTTATTTATTACGAAAAGGAATAAACTGGGATATAAATATTATTATACAACCCCAGTATCAAAAAGCACAACATCAATTACTAAATGAACAATTTATTACTCCAGATGAAGAAAATTTTGAATTTCTACGTGAAAAGTTCACTCAAAAAAAAGACATTTCTTTATATGTATTTGAATTAGGTTTTCAATTAAGAAAATCTCTAATTAAAAACATCTCCTTCGAGGCTACATTGGGTTTAGGTGCTGGATATATAAATTTAGAGTCTGAACGACTAGCAAAAGGCTTTACATTTATTGAAAATGTTTCTTTAGGACTTGTCCATACAAGAAATATGTCAGAATTTTTTGTATCAACTACAGTAGGACACGTTTCTAACTTTAATATTCAAAGACCTAATAGTGGCTATAATATACTTGGTTTTGAGTTGGGATATAGGATTTTTATCAAATAAATAGGGGTTTATTTATAACCCCCTTTTTTATTATAACTACTATTAGTTAATCTCTTCTTGGATCATCATCTGCCTCATAATCTTTATTCGCTTTATTCCAAATTTTCAACTCATCAGTAGCATTAATTCCAGACTTCACCATAATATTAACCCCATCAGAAATTCCTAATTCTAACTCTCTTTTTTCATATTCATTATCACCAACTTTTACTTCAACATAGGGTTTTTCAGTTTCTTTATCAAAACGAAGTAAAGCCTCCTTTATAGATAATACGCTATCTTGTTTTTCTAATACGATATCTGCATTTGCACTATAATTAGCTCTTACAAAATAATTATCATCTAAAGTTATATTAGCCTTAATTTTAAACTGTACAGCTCCACCCTCTTCTGTACCTTTAGGAGCAATAAAATTTAATTTAGCTGGAAACTTTTTCTCCTCTATAGCCCCTAATGAAATTTCAATTGCTGTGCCTTTAACTAATCTACTAACTTCAGATTCATCAACTTTACCCTCAAAAATCATTTTACTCATATCAGCTATTGAGGCAATAGTAGTACCGGCATTAAAATTATTACTTTGAATAACTTGATCTCCTTCTTTTACAGGAATTTCTAATATGGTACCTGATATTTGAGCTCTAATATCAGTATTAGCAACACCAACACCTGAAGAACCACTCTTAATAATTTTAAAATCATTTTGAGCATTGACTAGGTCTTGTTTTGCCTGTTCAAAACTTAATTCAACTTGTTCAAAAGCAGATGCTGCAAGAACACCTCTCTCATAAAGCTTTTTATTACGATCGTAAGAAATTTTTAAATTTTTAACTCTTAACTTGATGTTATCGACTCTTCCTTTAGCACTTATCAATGACTGTTCATTTGGAACCACCCTTACAGTTGCAATTAAATCTCCCTTTTTAACTTTTGTGCCTTCCAATAAGATAATTTTATCAATAATCCCTGTGATTTGAGGTTTTATTTCAATTTCTTCAAGAGGAATAACTTTTCCTGTCGCAACAGTCTTTTTTACTATGGAAGTTTTGAATGCTGTTTCAGTTTCAAAAGTCAGAATATTTTCTTTATTCTTACTTCCTAACCACACAAGAACACCTGCAAATGTTATGAAAACTATTACTAATATAATTTTTGCTCTTTTACTCATTTTAATTATGTATTAACTTTGATTAATATATTATTTTTTTTATTCATCTCTTAAGGCATCTATTGGTTTTACTAACGTTGCCATATAGGCTGGTATTAAGCCAATTAGAGTTCCAAGCACTATCAGAATTAAAAATGCAAATAGGATGATTGGAATATTTACCGTCGGGTTAATTAGAGAAGGATCCGGACCAGAACCTAAAGTTATATCTAATAAATATAAAACAAAACCTCCAAAAATAATACCTAACATCCCTGCAACAGTTGTTAAGAATACAGATTCAAGAACAACTTGCCTTCTAACTTCTATAGGAGTGGCTCCAATAGCGCGCCTAATCCCAATTTCTTTGGTACGTTCTTTTACGGTAATCAACAGAATATTTCCAATAGCAAATACCCCTGCTATTAAAGTAGCTATACCAACAAACCAGGTCAAAAACTGCATGCCTGTTAAAAACCCTGTAACTTTTCCAATTTCAACTGCTAAGTTAGCACTACCAAAAGCTCTTTTATCTTCTGGGTCTACTTTGTGAATATTTTTGAGTGTTAATAAAATATCTTGTTCCATTTGTAAGATGTCTACCCCTTCATTGGCAGTAATCATCATCCAACTAATTCTATTTGCCCTATTAAAAACTTGTTGAAATGTTGTAAAGGGTATATATGCAGCAGCACCATCAAAAGCAATATTACCGTTTTTATAAACACCTACAACTTTATAAGAAATATTGCCAATATTAACCATCTCTCCAACTGGTTCCTCGTTTTTATCAAATAATTGTTCATAAATCTCAAGTTCAATAACACAAACTTTAGATTTCAAATTAATATCATTTTGATTCAAAAAACGTCCATAAATTAAATCCTTTTTTTGAACTTTATCTAATACAGGAAAATCTCCTGAAATATTAAAATTTCCGGTTTTAAACCCTCGAGTAATGGCACTATTTGATTGACTTCTTGGTGCAATGAATTTAATTTCTTTGTACTCTCTTTTTAAAATTTCTACATCATTTGTTGTTAAACGAACTCTTCTTCCTTTTTGAAATCCTTTGAAAGGAAGTTCGGTTCTTTGAGACCAAACAAATACACTATTGGTAGCAAAATCCCCAAAAATATTCTTAAAATTATTTTCTAAACCTCGAGAGGCTCCCAGTAAAGTTACCAACAAGAAAATACCCCATAGAACACCAATTATAGTAATGACTGTTCTAGTTTTATTTTTACGAATTCCTCCATAAATTTCCTGCCAAGTATCTGAATCAAATATAAATTTCATGTTAATCTGCTCTTAAGGCTACTACTGGTTTTATTTGTGATGCTTTTCTAGCTGGAACTAAAGCTGCAATTAATCCTGAAATAATTAACACAAAAGTGGCTCCAATGACTAAACCTTGACTCACACTTGGATCTTTAATAAAATAATCTTTCTCTAAACTATTTCCGATTAAACTTAAAATATAAGTACCTAAAGTTAAACCAAGATACCCGGCTATAGTGGTAATTAAAACAGATTCTTGAACTACCATACCAACGATAGAGGACGGTTTTGCTCCTAATGCTTTTCTAATACCAAATTCTTTTGTTCTTTCTTTAATAACAAATATCATAATATTACTGATACCAATAATTCCTGCTATAAGAGTACCTGAACCAATAAATACTACAATAAAAAAAAGTGCAATCATAAAAACATCAACACCTTTTCTACCTTCAGCCATATTTCTCACAGACAAGGCACTTTGGTCATCTGGATGGATGTCTAGTTTACTTCGCATGTCTCTTTCTATAAGATTTCCAAAAGCTATGGCTTCATCTAGATTTAAATCTTGATTGTACCCTATTCTGATTTGATTTAAATATTCATTATTTCCATATAATTTTTGGGCTGTAGTTACCGGAATATAGGCTATTCTTTCTTCGTTGTCACCTCCATCATCAGAAAAAATTCCGATTACTTTGTAGGATATTCCCCCAACATTGACTCGTTTACCCAATGCTGGTTTTTCTCCAAATAAATCTGCTTTAACTAATCTACCAATTACTATAACTTTAGAAGATTCATTAATATCTAATTGATTAATATATCTTCCTTCATCAATTATTGTTTTTTCTAAAAATTGATGATCTGGATGAACAGCTATTACACTATAATTGTCTTGTTTATTATTGTATGAAATACTAAAGTTTTTAAAAATTCTGGCAGTCATCAAATCTATTTTTGAATCATATTTATCTGCTAAATAGTCATAATCAGGATTTTTTAATTGAATTCTCCTCCCAGATTGTAAACCTTTGAATGGCTTTGAAGTTTTCCAAACTCTTACAATCATGGAATTTACAGCATCATCTACAAAAGCACCTTCAAAAGTGTTTTTAAGACCACTCACAATTCCAAACAATAAAGTAAATAATAAAATAGCAAAGGCAACTGTAAATCCAGACATTATAGACCTTAACTTATTTTTATTTATACTTTGAAAAATTTCTCTCCAACGATCTAAATCGAACATAGTTAGACAATTTTAACTGGATTTCTTTGTACGTTAATTGTATCACTAATGATGATACCATCTTTCAAACGAACAATTCGTTTAGTTTGATCGGCAACCTCTTCTTCATGTGTAATCACAAAAACAGTCATTCCTTCGTTATTAATATCTTTTAATAAATCCATCACAGAGTCTGTGGTTGTTGAGTCTAATGCACCAGTTGGTTCATCTGCAAGTACTACTTTAGGTTGAGTAACCAATGCCCTGGCGATAGCCACACGTTGCTTTTGACCTCCAGATAATTCATTTGGTAAATGGGAAGACCAATCTTTAAGACCAACTTTATCTAAATAGTCTAAAGCTATTTTTTGACGTTCTTTTCTAGATACACCTTTATAATACAATGGTAATGAAACATTTTCTAAAGCAGTCTTGTAGGAAATTAAGTTGAAGGATTGAAAAACAAATCCCAAAAATTTATTTCTTAGGACAGCTCCTTTTTTTTCATTTAAGTTTTTAATCTCTTGACCATTTAAAAAATAATCACCCTCATCGTGCTCATCTAATAAACCAACTATGTTTAACAAAGTAGACTTACCTGATCCAGAGGAACCCATTATTGAAACGAATTCACCTTCTTTGATATGTAGGTCTATTCCCTTTAATACATGAAGAGAATCTTTGCCTATAGGATAAGACTTATGTAGGTTCTTTATACGAATCATTTGCGTAATTTATTTTTTTATAAAAGTAGCTAATAGGCATTATTAGCGCTACTAATTTTATGTTAAAACGACTTATACTTAACTTGTAATTACTCATACCAACATAAGACGTATCTAAAATATATTTGTTACATTAAAAATTAAATTATTATGCATTAATTTTGCTGTATATGTCAGAAATAATAAACACCATTCCTAATAACAAAAAATTAATTTTATTTGATGGGATTTGTAATTTATGTAATGAAGCAGTTTTAAAAATAATCAAACAAGATAAAAAAGACATTTTCTTGTTTACAGCACTTCAATCAAATACTGGAAAGATTGTAATAAAAGAATTAGGAATCGATATCTCTAAAATAGATTCTATTGTGTTATATATACCAGGAGAAAATTACTTTATAAAATCTGAGGCAGTTTTCAAAATTGCAAATGAATTTTCCGGTATATGGAAACTCATTCAAGTATTTAGAGTTTTCCCTATTTTTATAAATGACTTTTTTTACGATTTCATCGCAAGAAACAGATATCGTTGGTTTGGTAAAAAGGATAAATGCATGATACCAACTAAAAAATTAAACTCTAAATTTTTACACTAAATGAAGTTTCCAGATAAATTAAAGTGTGTCATTTTTGATATGGATGGTGTTATTATAGATTCTGAAGAAATTCATAAAAAAGCATATTATGAGACATTTCGTAGCTTAGGTTTACATGTTACCGATGAATTTTATAAAGCAATGACTGGATCATCAACTATTAATGCATTTCAAAAATTAGTAACTCATTTTAAATTAGACGAAATTCCTGAAGATTTAGTTTTAGACAAAAGAAAACGTTATGTCAATTACTTTGAAAATGATTCAACATTATCATTGATTAATGGAGTAAAAGATTTGATTCATTTTTTTTATATTCAAAACTTAACTCTAGTTTTAGCCTCCTCATCTGCTATGGTAAATATTAATCGTGTTTTTTCTAGATTTGATTTACATCATTATTTTACTGCAAAAATTAGTGGTGCAGATCTAACTGCCTCTAAACCTCACCCAGAAATCTTTGAGAAAGCTGTTATATTAGGAAATGCTTCAAAAGAAAATTGTATTGTAATAGAAGATTCAGACAATGGAATAAAAGCAGCCAACGATGCTGGAATTTTTGTTGTTGGATATAATAACCCGTTTTCAACAGATCAAACGTTAAAGAATGCTGATCTAATAATTGAAGATTTTAGTCAGCTTGAAAAACTATTATATCATTAGTAACTCATACCTTAATAATTATATATTAAAGTAACTTTAAACAAAAAACTAACTAAGTATGAACGTCTATAATAGTCAGATTGATGATATTGACCGAATATTTGAGCTTTATAAAATTGCCACTGCTTTTCAAAATGAGAAAGCTATGGTTGCTTGGCCAAATTTTGAAAGAGAGCTCGTTGAAAAAGAGATTAGTGAAAATAGACAATGGAAACTTATCATAGATGATCAAATTGCATGTGTTTGGGCAACTACTGAGAGTGATCCTCAAATTTGGGGAGCTAAAAATAACGATCCTTCAATTTATATTCATAGAATCTCTACAAGTCCTAAATTTAGAGGAAAGCGTCTGGTAAAAGAGATCGTAACATGGTCTAAAAAATATGCAGAAAAAAGAAATAAAAAATACATTAGAATGGATACTGTTGGTCAGAATATTGGACTTATAAATCACTATAAAATATGCGGATTTGACTTTGTAGGCATCTCAAAGTTGAAACACACATCAGAATTACCTTTGCACTATAAAAACGCAGAAGTTTGTTTATTTCAACTATCGATCTAAAACAATATTCAGCCAAAAGGCAAAAATACTCAAACAAAAATTGAGCTTTTTTTAACTAATAATTTAAACTAGGGTCTAAATGAAATTTTTCTCATTCGTAAACTTTCTGGAGTAACCTCTAAATATTCATCAAGTTTAATATACTCCATGCATTCTTCTAATGAAAAATCAATCTTTGGAGCAATCTTAACGCTATCATCTGTTCCCGATGAGCGAACATTAGTTAATTTTTTTCCTTTAATTAAATTAACACCCATATCAGTATCCTTACTGTTTTCTCCCACTACTTGACCTATGTAAATGTCTTGGTTTGGATCTATAAAAAAGCGGCCTCTGTCTTGTAACCTATCAATAGCATAAGCAGTAGCTTTACCTGCTGCAGATGAAACAATAGCTCCTTTTATATCTTCAGAAAAATCACCTTTATAAGCCCCATATTCACTAAATCTGTGGTTAATAATTGCAGTTCCAGCAGTAGCAGTTAAAATTTTATTTCTTAATCCTATAAGTCCTCTCGAAGGGATTGTAAACTCTAAATGTTGAAGATCTCCTTTAGGCTCCATAACTAATAAATCTCCTTTTCGTAATGAAACCAAATTTATAGCCTTAGAAGCAACTTCTTCAGGAACATCAATTGATAAAGTTTCGTAAGGTTCTGATTTTACTCCATCTATATCTTTAATAATTACTTGTGGTCTTCCTACTTGTAATTCATAGCCCTCTCTACGCATTGTTTCTATCAAAACAGATAAATGTAAAACACCACGCCCAAATACATTAAACTTATCTTCTGAATCTGTAGTATCTACTCGAAGAGCAAGGTTTTTTTCCATCTCTTTAAATAATCGATCACGTAAATGACGAGAGGTAACAAACTTACCTTCTTTACCGAAAAAAGGTGAATTATTAATGGTAAATAACATACTCATAGTGGGTTGATCTACCTCAATTCTTGGTAATGCTTCAGGATTTTCTAAGTCAGCTATTGTATCACCAATTTCAAATCCTTCTATACCTGTTATAGCACAAATATCTCCACTTCTTACTTTTGAAGTTTTGGATTTCCCCATCCCTTCAAAAACATGTAACTCTTTAATTCTAACTTTTTTAGTAGAACCGTCTCTTTTACACAACATATAATCTTTATTCTCTTCTAAATCACCTCTAAAAACACGTCCAATAGCTATTCTTCCTGTAAAAGAAGAAAAATCTAAGGAGGTTATTTGCATTTGAGGTGAACCAACTCTATATGGAGCTTCGGGTATAGATTCGATTACAGCATCTAATAAATCTAAAATATTGTCTTTTGGTTCTTGCCAATCTGTACTCATCCAACCATTTTTAGCTGAACCATATATTGTAGTGAAATCTAATTGTTCTTCTGTACCATCTAATGCAAACATCAAATCAAATACTTTTTCATGAACTAAGTCTGGTGTACAATTTTCTTTATCAACTTTATTCACAACTACAATAGGAGTTAAACCTAATTCTAATGCCTTACCTAATACAAAACGTGTTTGAGGCATTGGTCCTTCAAAAGCATCAACTAATAATAAAACACCATCAGCCATTTTTAATACGCGCTCTACTTCACCACCAAAATCTGCGTGACCAGGAGTGTCAATTACATTTATCTTTACATTTTTGTAATTGACAGAAACATTTTTCGATAAAATTGTAATTCCTCTTTCCCTTTCAAGATCATTATTATCTAATAATAAATCTTTACGTTCTTTGCGATCGTCTAAAATTTTTGCCTGATCTATAATCTTGTCTACCAATGTAGTCTTACCATGATCTACGTGAGCTATAATAGCAATATTCCTAATTGATTGCATACTTACTTTTTTTGAAGTTGCAAAAGTAGTGTTTTACTTTAAGAGATTGAATAAATTAGTATTAATTTATTAGCTCTTCATCATCTCTAAAAGCTGTAGGTAAAATATCTGGGATTAATTTTATTAAAAGAGGTAATAACAAGGCACCTCCAGGTAACATAAATACTGTAAATGCAGGTATAGCTTTACAGATATCTAATAACTGAATTTTGACTTTTTCTTTTTCCTCCTCAGACAAAGAGGAATGCATAGACTTTTTTATCAAACTAACGGCTTCTTTACTTTGCTGAAGTTCTTTGTCTAAGCGCTTTTTATTTTTTTGAAGGAGTTCTTTTATTTCTTCTACAGTATTCATTCTAATTTTCTTCTTATTCTTTCTTCTTTTATTAAATTCAACTCTCTATTGGTTTGTCCTGCTACAGAGGTGTTTTCCTCAGCCCTTCTTATTAAATAAGGCATCACATCTCTAACTGGTCCAAAAGGAACATATTTAGCTGTATTGAATCCTTCTTTAGCTAAATTAAAACTTATGTGGTCACTCATACCGTACAATTGACCAAACCACAATCGTTGATCAGCGGAATTTATTTTATGTTTTTTTGCTAAACTCAATAATAAATAAGAGCTCTCTTCATTATGTGTTCCTGCAAAAAGAGCCATTTTATCATGTTCCATCATAAATTTTATGGCAGCATTAAAATTTTTATCAGTAGCATTTTTATCTTTACATATAGGAGATAGATACTTATTTTCTCTTGCTCTTTCTCTTTCTTTTTCCATGTAAGCGCCACGAACTATTTTTAATCCTATATGATAATTCCCTTTTAATGCTTTTTGATGTAATGATTTTAAATATTCCATCCTATCATGGCGATACATTTGTAATGTATTAAAAACAATAGCTTTGTCTACATTATACTTTTCCATTAAACCCTCTACCAATACATCTGCCGCATCTTGCATCCAACTCTCTTCAGCATCGATTAATATAGGAACATCAAATTTTATTGCTTTATCACATATTTCATAATATCGATTCATCACAGCAACCCACTCACTTTTTTCTTCATTGGAGAGTGGTTTTTTTTCTGTAATTTTTTGGTATAAAGAAAATCGACCAACTCCTGTGGGTTTAAAAACCACAAATGGAATTGCATCTTTTTTCTTAGCAAATTCAATATTCTTCAATGTTTTAGCTTTTACAATATCAAATTGTTCTTCTGTTTCTTTTCCCTCCACAGAATAATCTAAAACAGAATAAACACCATTACTATGCATATTTTCGATATTAGGAATACAATCTTCCTCTGTAACACCACCACAAAAGTGATCGAATACAGTAGACCGTATAAGGCCCTCAACAGGGAGATGAGCCTTTAATGCAAAATTTGTTACTGCAGTACCAATCTTCACCATCGGTTGACTTTGGATTAATTTGAATAGAAAGAAAGCTCTTTCTAAGTCAGAATCAGATTTGAGAGAAAATGCAATTTTGGTGTTATTAAATAGACTCATTATTTAAAAATATGTGTAAACAAAGATAACCACCTTGCTTAAATTATTCAATATTTTGTAGTTTATTTGTAATTGAAATTTTACTGAATATGAAATCTATCAAAGCAGCAACTTACTATGTTCATTTTAAGAATAAGGGATACAAAGAATTAAATGCTCTACTCACAAAAAAAGATTATTCTTCAATTTTTATTTTAGTAGATGAAAATACTTTTAAAGATTGTTACCCTTCATTTATTGAAATACTGGAGACCAATAAACGAATTGAGGTTGTTGAAATTGAATCTGGAGAGATTCATAAAAATTTAGATACTTGCGTCGGTGTATGGAATGCTTTAACAGAACTTAATGCTGACAGAAATAGTTTATTAATTACTCTGGGAGGAGGAGTAATCACAGACTTAGGTGGTTTTGTTGCCTCCACTTTTAAAAGGGGTATTGATTTTGTTAATATTCCTACAACATTACTTAGTATGGTT
This sequence comes from Flavobacteriaceae bacterium, assembly GCA_965657365.1. Classification (GTDB taxonomy): domain Bacteria; phylum Bacteroidota; class Bacteroidia; order Flavobacteriales; family Flavobacteriaceae; genus Polaribacter. The sequence continues at coordinate 9,216 of CBFHOD010000007.1, read as the reverse complement.
GATGCTTCTGTTGGTGGAAAAACTGGTGTGGATTTAGGGGTTTTAAAAAATCAAATAGGTTTGTTTGCAAACCCTGAAATTGTAATTATAGACGAAAACTATTTGACAACATTACATGAAAGAGAAATACGCTCAGGAATGGCTGAAATTATTAAATATGGTCTTACTTATGACACCAAACTACTAGAATCGATTAATAAACTTGAACTTTTAAATATTAATTATCTGATTCACAGGTCAATAGAAATAAAAAATGAAATAGTCTTAAAAGATCCAAAAGAAAATGGATTGAGAAAAGTTTTAAATTATGGTCATACTTTAGGACATGCTATAGAATCATATTTTTTAGAATCTGAAAATAAAAAAAACCTAAGCCATGGAGAAGCTATCGCTATTGGTATGGTTTGTGAAGCATACTTATCTCACAAAGTTTTACATCTTTCTAGTGAAAAAATGATTATCGTTAAAAACTTAATAGCTAGTTTATTCAAAAAAGTTAGTATAAAACAAGAAGACTATGATCGTATTTTTGACTTCTTGAAACACGATAAGAAAAACAAAAAAGGACAGCTGAATTTTGTATTATTAAATGATTTCGAAGATTTTAAGCTTGATTGTAAAATAAGTAATAAATTACTTGAAGAAAGTATTGAGTTTTATAATTCTTAAAGTACTTTTTCCAATACAGAACTATAAATATCTTCGTAAATAGGTAAGATGTTTTCTAAACTAAATTTTTTTGTGTGCTTTTTAGCATTTGTTTTAAAGTTTAGTAAAGTAGTGTCATCATTTAAAATCTCAACAGCATTTTTAGCCATATCCTCAACATCTCCTAAATTACTTAAATAACCTGTTTCACCATGAACATTTACCTCAGGCAATCCGCCTGTATTTGTAGAGATGATAGCAGTTTTAGCGGCCATAGCTTCAAGAGCAGACAAACCAAAACTTTCACTTTTAGAAGGTAATAAAAATACATCTGTGTAACATAATATTTGGGCTATTTCATGACTGTTTCCAAAAAAAATAACACTGTCAGATATTCCTAACTTCTTAACTAATAATTCTGCTTTTCTTTTTTCTGGACCCTCACCTACCATTAAAAGTTTAGCTGAAATCACTTTTTGGATATTATAAAATATTTTTATAACATCTTCGATACGTTTTACGGGTCTAAAATTTGAAATATGTGTTAATATTCGTTCTTCTGGTTTTGCTACTGCAATTCTTTGACATTCATTTAGTGATTCACGATCATATTTTTCAGTATCAATAAAATTATGAACTACTTTAATTTCATTAGTAATTTTAAAAAGCCTTAACGTATCTTGTTTTAAACTTTCTGAAACTGAAGTAACTACATCAGAATTATTAATACTAAATTCTACAGCTGTCTTATATGTTGGATGACTTCCAACTAGAGTAATGTCAGTTCCGTGAAGTGTAGTTACTACTTTGATATCAATCCCTTTCTCTTTTAACATCATCTTAGCCATAAATGCTGCGTAGGCATGAGGAATTGCATAATGAACATGAAGTACCTCTAAATTATGTTTAGATATAACATCAACTAATTTTGTTGACAATGCAAGTTCATAAGGTTGATATTGAAATAATGGATATTCTTCAATTAAAACTTCATGAAAATGTAAATCATGTGAAATAAAATCTAAGCGAACAGGTTGGTTGTAAGTCACAAAATGAACCTCATGGCCTTTACTCGCAAGAGCCATTCCTAATTCTGTAGCTATTACACCACTTCCACCAAAGGTAGGATAACAAACAATTCCTATGCGCATTTTGAAAAATTTTAAAACTACAGTTGTAAAGATAGTTTTTTACTTAGTCTGAATTCTAAATAAAAACTTAAAATATCTCCTAAGAAAAATCCTATTGTTTTACAATAGGATTTAAAATATATATGTATGTTTTATTAATAATCCCCTAATGTAACAGGGTTCTGCTCTAATGCATTTGCCAATTGATCATCATTAGGTGCTTTTCCATGCCAAGCATGAGTGTGCATCATAAAATCTATTCCATTTCCCATTTCTGTATGTAATAAAATACAAACTGGCTTACCTTTACCAGTTCTTGATTTTGCATCTGATAATCCAGCAATGATCGCTTGAATATCATTTCCTTTTTTTACTTCTAAAACATCCCAACCAAAGGCATCGAATTTTGCTCTTATACTCCCCATAGGTAATACATCGTCTGTAGCACCGTCAATTTGTTTTCCGTTTAGGTCTATAGTAGCAATAATATTATCAATATTTTTTGCTGAGGCATACATCGCAGATTCCCATATCTGGCCTTCTTGTAGCTCACCATCACCATGTAAAGTATAAATAATTTTATTGTCTCCATTTAATTTTTTAGCCTCTGCTGCACCTATAGCCACAGACATTCCTTGACCTAAAGATCCAGATGCTATTCGAATACCTGGCAATCCTTCGTGAGTAGTGGGGTGGCCTTGCAACCGAGTATTCATTTTTCTGAACGTAGCTAATTCTTCTACTGGAAAGAAGCCACTTCGAGCCAAAACACTATAAAAAACTGGTGAAATATGACCATTAGATAGAAAAAAAAGATTTTCATTTTTTCCATCCATTTTAAAATCTGTTGAATATTCTAGTACTTCTTGATAAAGAACAGTAAAAAACTCCGCACAGCCCAAAGAACCCCCAGGATGACCTGAATTTACTGCGTGAACCATTCTTAAAATATCTCTTCTTACTTGTTGTGTAAAATCTTGTAATTCTTTAATAGTAGCCATTAATTGATTTTTGTTACACAAAAGTAATTTTTTAAAAACAATTGACAAGGTTTATTTAAATACAAAATTAACAAGGTTATTAACTATGTCTTTTGTTTTTTCTTTTTTGCTGCAGGGAATAAAACATTATTTAGAATTAAACGATACCCCGGAGATGATGGATGAAGGTCTAATTCAGTTTTGGGATCACCTACCCTATGCGTGTAGTCTTCAGGGTCATGACCACCGTAAAAAGTAAACATTCCTTTTCCTATTGTACCATGAATATATTTTGCCTCTCTATTTGTTCTATTTTCTCCCATAACCAAAACATTAGATTTAATAGTCACTCTATCAAAAGAAGTAGTTTGTCCCATAAAACCTTTGACTAATTGTGTATGATTTTGGGTTAGCATAGTGGGAATAGGATCCCATTTTGCTGAAAATTCAATTAATGAGAAATAATCTGATGTTTTTGGAATTGAACGTTTTCGAGTCATATCTATAGAAGAAAACTCGTAGGTTGTGGGGTTTCTGATTAAATTAAAATCTTTAAAAGCGAATGTTTTGTCAAAATCAATTTTAGATTGATAATTTGATTCTGATGGGTCACCATCAAACATAGATTCTACCATATCAATTCCTTCAGCAGCTAAAGCTATATCAAAACTATCAGTAGCAGAACACATAGCAAACATAAATCCACCTCCAACAACATAATCTCTAAGTTTAAGACTCACTGATAATTTTAATTGGGATACCTTGTTGAAGCCTAAATTTTTTGCAGATTTTTCTGTTCGTAATTTTCCATTAACATACCAAGGAGCTGTTCTAAAAGCTCCGTAAAATCGGCCGTATTGTCCTGTAAAATCCTCATGATGAAGATGAACCCATTCATACAACAACAATTGATCATTCAAAACTTCCTTGTCATAAATAATATCAAATGGAATTTCAGCATAAGTTAATACCATGGTAACCGCATCATCCCAAGGCATTTTGTCTTTGGGTGAATACACTGCAATTTTTGGAGCTTTTTCTAATGTTACTGCTTCTTGATTTTTGGAAGGTGATGAAATATCTTGAAGTATAAGTTCTGCTTTTGTATCAGAAATTAATTGGTAAGAAACTCCACGTATTTTACATTCACTTTCAATTAGAGTATTGTATTCAATAAGAAAAGCACCTCCATCAAAGTTTAATAACCATTTAGCTTTTAGTCCGGATTGCAATGAGAAATAAACAATACCATAAGCCTTGAGATGGTTCTTTTGTGTATTATTACTCATCGGAATATATACAAAAGAAGCCCAAATTGAATTTGAAACTAAAAAGAAAACAAAAGCTATAGCGAGTTTTTTCAATATAAAATTTCTGTTGAACTGATTAAAAGTTATATTTTTTTAACCATGCTAAAGTATGTGCTACTTTACTTATCAAATTGCTTGGTTTTCTGGCAATACCATGGGATGCCTCAGGAATCTCAACCAATACGGTTTTAATTTTTCGTAACTTCAGGGCATGATACAATTGCTTTGCCTCACTTGGTGGTGTTCTTAAATCATTCATTCCTACCATTACCATAGTTGGGGTCTCAATATTACCTACCAATGATAATGGAGAAAATTTCCAATACAAGTCAAAATTTTCCCAGGGTTGTCCTGAGTATCTCGAATTCGCATATCCAAAATAGTTGTCAGCAACTAAAGTTTTACTTATCCAATTCATTACTGGCTTAACAACTACAGCTGCTTTAAAACGATTACTTTTACCAATCATCCAAGCAGTCATAATACCCCCTGCACTTCCACCTGTAACAAATAATTTTTGAGGATCTATGAGTTTTTTTTCAATTAAAAAATCAACTCCATCCATAACATCGTTATAATCTTGCCCAGGGTAATTATTATATAATAAATTTGCAAATTCTTCTCCATAACTTGTGCTTCCCCTAGGGTTTGGGTAAAAAACTACATATCCCTCTGCAGCATATAATTGGATTTCTGCAGTAAAACGATCTCCATAATTTAATATTGGTCCACCATGATTTTCTACTAATAAAGGATATCTTTTAGAGGCATCATAAAATGGAGGTTTAACTATCCAACCCTGAATTTTTCTTCCATCAAAAGTGGAAGTATACCAAACTTCTTCTGTTTCTCCAAGAACTCTATGCGCTAAGATATCTTCATTTAATTTGGTGAGTAATTTTGGTTTCTTTTGATTATGAATAACTGCAAGTTCTGAGGGGTGTTCGGGTCTTGTATAGGTGTAAGTTATAGTTCCGTCGTTGGCAACAGAATATGAACCTGAAGCATAGGGTCTTCCTATGGTTGTACCTCCCAAATTATCAGCAATTTTGGTTATTTTTCCATTTAAAGTAATGTGAGCTACTTTAGAATTTCCTTTTTCATCATAGGTGCAATACAAACCTTCACCTTTTTTATCCCACGAAATATTTGAAATGCTATTGTCAAAATTTTCAGAAACTACCTTTCTATTCTTACCATTGGAATCCATTAAATATAACACCCTGTTTTGGTAAGCTTGTGATTTATCCTTGAACCCTAAAAAAGCTACTTTGTTTCCATTTGGAGAAGCTTTAGGAGAATAATCAGGGCCATTTTGAGAGGTTAAAGGAATAATTGCTTTTGAATATAAATCTACATTATAAACTTCACTATTTCTAAACTCATATTCCCAATTTTCAAAACGATTTGCTGAAAAATAAATAGAGTTACTATCTGGAGCAAAAGACAAAGCACCGGAATGGTTATAATTACCACTTGTTATTTGTCTTGGTGTACCTCCTTCTGCTGGGATTACATAAATATGTGTAAAACCTGGTTTCATATATCCTCTTCCGTCTGCCTCATGTTTTAATCTATCAGTAATTCTTGCAGGTTTTGCCCAATTAGCACCCTTTGGTTTTTTTGGCATCTTTATAATAACTGGTGGTTTTTGCGACTTAAACATCGTAAAGGCTAACTGTTTTCCATCTGGTGACCAAGTGATATTTCCTGGAGACATTTCTAGTTGAGACAATTTTGCGATTTGCCCCGTTAAAACCCAATACATGTATAATTCTGAACCTTCATCTGTAGTACTAATAAAAGCAATACGCTTTCCATCTGGTGACCATCTAGCATTGGATTCATTTACTTCCCTTGATGTTAATTTTCTATGAGATGAACCATCAGTATTGAGGATCCATAGGTTTCCTCTTGATTTATCGTTCATGATATCAAAACCATTTCTTTTGTAAACAATTTGAGATGCATCAGGTGATATTTGAGGACCTGAAACCCATTCTAAAGAAAATACATCTAAGGGTTGAAAATGCTTATTATCTTCTTGAGATATTAGTAATTGATGACTAGCAAAAAAAAATATTAAAATTAAAATACGCTTCATGTAAATATTATTAAATGAGATTTTATTGATAATTATTTAAAAAGGAACATCATCTTCACCCATTTCAAAAGCATCTTTTGGTTCTATTCGAGTATCTGGAAATACATCTTCTGTAAAATCTGTATTCATACTTGACTGAAACTCACTACTAAATCCTTCCTCTAAATCTGAAAATTTTGCTAAATGCCCGGTAAATTTTAAGCGAATATTGTCCAATCCACCATTTCTATGTTTTGCAATAATGAATTCACCCTGACCTTCACAAGGTGTATGTTCATCATCATCCCATTCTGTCATTCCATAATATTCTGGTCGAAAAATAAAAGAAACAATATCGGCATCTTGTTCTATGGCTCCTGATTCACGTAAATCTGACAAAAGAGGTCTTTTACTCCCTCCCCTAGTCTCTACTGCTCTGGATAATTGAGATAAGGCAATTACAGGAACTTCTAACTCTTTTGCTAACGCTTTTAAGTTCCTAGAAATCATTGAAATTTCTTGCTCACGATTTCCACCTCCTTTATTATTGTTCCCAGCGGTCATCAATTGTAAATAATCAATCACAATAATCTTTACATTATGTTGTGATACCAATCTTCGTGCTTTTGCACGTAAATCAAAAATTGATAATGACGGAGTGTCATCTATAAAAATAGGTGCATCAGATAAACGTTTTACTTTTACGTTTAACTGTTCCCATTCATGAGGTTCTAAATTTCCTTTACGAAGTTTTTCTGAAGTTAATCCTGTTTCAGAGGAAATCATTCTCGTGATTAATTGAACAGAGGACATCTCTAGAGAAAAAACAGCAACAGGATGATTAAAATCAATTGCCATATTTTTTGCCATAGAAATAACAAATGCAGTTTTTCCCATACCAGGACGAGCTGCGATAATTATTAAATCTGAGGGTTGCCAACCTGAAGTAATCGCATCTAGTTTTGTAAAACCAGTAGCCAAACCACTCATACCTTCTTTGTTAGAAATCTCTTGAATCTTTGTTAATGCTTGTTTAACAAGATCACTTGCTCCTTCTGAACTTTTCTTTAAATTTCCTTGAGTTACCTCAAATAATTTTGCTTCAGCATTATCTAATAAATCAAATACATCAGCTGTTTCGTCATAAGCGTTCTCAATAATATCACTTGAAATACTTATTAGCTTTCTTTGAATGTATTTTTGTAGAATTATTCTTGCGTGAAATTCTATGTGGGCAGAAGAGGCTACTTTTTGTGTTAACCTAATTAAATGAAAATCTCCACCAACTAAATCAAGTTTTGCGTTTTTCCTTAAAGCATTTGACACCGTTAATAAATCTATAGGTTTAGATTCTTGAAATAGATCATAAATTACTCTATAAATCTCCTGATGTTTAATTTCGTAAAATGCATCTGGATGTAAGACATCAATTACATCATCAATACCTTTTTTGTCAATCATCATAGCTCCAAGTACAGCTTCTTCTAAATCAACTGCTTGAGGTGGTATTTTACCTTTTTCAAGGCTAATAATTCTAGTTTTTTCTATCTTTTTACCACTAAATGATTGTGTTTTTTCCATGGTAACAAATGTATATTTTTACTTGGGATTGAAGATTCTCTTATCCGAATTTATTTGTACACAAGATTTGTTAACCAAATTGTTATTATCATGTTAACAAAGTGCTAAGTTGTAAAATTCTTGTGTATTTTTACAGCAATGAAAATACAAAAAAGAAATATTTATTTGACCCTTTTTTTGGGAATTCAAGTAATTTTTATGAAATGGATAGGAAATAATCCTTCTTTTGTAGAAAACTATTATTCTAGAGGAATATATCCATACATAAGCTCTTTTTTAAGAATTTTATTTGGATGGATGCCTTTCTCTTTTGGAGATCTTATAATTTTATTTTTTGGTTTATACCTGATTTATATCATCTATAAATTGGTTTCAACACGCTTTACAAATATGGTTTCTAAAATTTTTGGGATCACATCATTTATATCAATAGTTTATTTCTTGTTTTATTTCTTATGGGGTTTAAATTATTTTAGAGAGCCTCTAAATAAAAACCTAGAGTTCAAAACTACTTCATATAACAATGAGGAGTTGATTAACCTAACCAAATATTTAGTTACTAAATTAAATCAATCTCATTTAGCGATTACAAAATCAGATTCAATAAGTGTAATTATACCTCATTCAAATCAAGATATTTATTTACTTGCTAAAAAGGGATATCAAAAATTAGCCCATGATAATTCTCTATTTACTTACAAATATGGTACAGCAAAAAATTCGTTAATAAGTGTTTTTCAATCTTATAATGGAACTTCAGGTTATCTAAATCCATTTACTGGAGAAGCGCAAGTGAATAGATTGATTCCAAAAACTATTTTACCTACAACCACTACTCACGAAATGGCTCACCAAATTGGTTTTGCTGCAGAAAACGAAGCAAATTTTATAGGTTTTTTAGCAGCATTGTCTAATGATGATCCTTATTTTAAATATTCTGCCTACAGGATGGCCACTAGATATGTCATATTTGAATTATATAAAAGAGATAAAGATACTTTTGAGGAAATTTATAAAACTTTAAACAAAGGAATTTTAATAGATTTTAAGTCATCATCTGATTTCTGGAATACCTATAAGAACCCATTTGAACCCATCATAAAAAAAGGATATAATGCCTATTTAAAATCTAATAAACAACAAGAAGGTATTCAGTCCTATAATTTTGTGGTTGATCTGTTAATTAGTTATTTCAAAACGCCCCACAATAAAATATAATTCATTAATTATAAAACTCTTAAAATCATATTAATAAAAACTCTTATTGAGGCACAATTAAAACCCTTTTTCTGCTCATAAAGTTTTGTTAAAAACAATTACAAACATTTAATAAGTATTTACTTCTCAATAGATTTATAAAAAAAAACACTAACTAAATGAGAAAACTATTTTTAGTACTCATGCTTTTATCAGTTTCTTTAACAAAAGCGCAAGAGTACTTTCCAGTAAACACTGGTGTAAAAACATCAAAAAACACAATGGTT
>CBFHOD010000006.1:9210-62155 GCA_965657365.1 Flavobacteriaceae bacterium | reverse complement strand
TTAAGCTAATATGGAAAACTTACAAACAGTAAAACAACGATTTGGAATTATTGGAAACGATGTTCAACTCACTAGAGCACTTGAAAAAGCGGTACGAGTTTCTCCTACAGACATTTCAGTACTAGTTACTGGTGAAAGTGGTGTTGGTAAAGAAAGTATTCCAAAAATAATTCATCAACTATCACATAGAAAACATGCCAAATACATTGCAGTAAATTGCGGGGCTATACCAGAAGGAACAATTGACAGTGAGCTTTTTGGTCACGAAAAAGGAGCGTTTACAGGTGCTACAGCATCTCGAAAAGGATATTTTGAAGTTGCAGATGGTGGAACAATTTTTTTAGATGAAGTAGGAGAACTGCCCTTAACAACACAAGTTAGGTTATTACGTGTTTTAGAGAACGGTGAGTTTATAAAAGTTGGGGCTTCTCAAGTTCAAAAAACTAACGTAAGGATTGTTGCTGCAACAAACTTGAACATGCATCAAGCTATTGAAAAACAAAAATTTCGAGAAGACTTATATTATAGACTAAGCACAATTGAAATTCATCTTCCTTCATTAAGAGATCGAAAAGAAGACATTCATTTACTGTTTAGAAAATTTGCTTCAGATTTTGCTCAAAAATATAGAATGCCCACAATTAGACTTGATGATGAGGCTACAAACCTTCTTTTAAATTATCGTTTTCCTGGAAATATCCGTCAGTTGAGAAATATTGCAGAACAAATATCTGTAGTTGAAGAAAAAAGATTAATAAATGCTGAAAAAATGGTTCAATACCTCCCGAGCAATAGAGAAAATTTACCTGCAATTGTAAGAGAAAACTCCTCTAATAGTGATTTTTCAACAGAGAGAGACATTATGTATAAAGTTCTTTTTGACATGAGAAATGATATTAATGATTTAAAAAAGCTAACACTAGATTTAATGCGAAGTGGAAACTCTAAAAAAGTTCAAGAAGAAAATCATCAGTTGATTGAAAAAATATATCAAGAAAAAGAACAAGACCCATATCATGTTGAGGTCGTTAATTTACCTCAACATACAAACAATAAGAATACATTTGATTTTGCTGAAGACATTGAAGAATCCGAAAATCTATCGCTGCAAGAAAAAGAAGTAGAAATGATTAAAAGATCTCTAGAAAAAAACAATAATAAACGAAAGTTGGCAGCAAAAGAACTGGGTATTTCTGAAAGAACTTTGTACAGAAAAATCAAACAATATGATTTATAATTATATTGTACATTTGAGTTTCATATGAAAAAAATAACATTTCTTTTTTTATTCCTAACATCTATCACACTTATTTCAAACTGTGGGATTTATAAATTTAATGGAGGGTCTACTGGAGATGCCAAAACCATTCAAGTTGATTTTTTCCCAAATCAGGCCTCTTTAATTGAGCCCCAATTGAGCCAGCGTTTTACCCAGGATATGCAAGATTTATTTTTAAGACAAACAAATTTAGACCTTACTAACTCTGGTGGGGATTTACGTTTTGAGGGAGAAATTACAGGATATCGCATTAACCCCATGAGTGCAACATCACAACAAACTGCTGCTCAAAATAGACTTACAATTACTGTAAATGTTCGTTTTTATAATCGACTAAAGGAAGATGATGATTTTGAAAAGCAATTTTCTTTTTATTCAGACTTTGATGCTAATGCTCAATTAACAGGCGGTGTTTTAGATGGAGCTTTAGAAGAAATTTTGGAACGAGTAATTCAAGATATTTTTAATGCCTCATTAGGAAACTGGTAATGAATATAGAAATTTATAAAAATCTACTATCTGATCCTGATGTTTTAAAAGACAATCAGGTCTCAGAGCTAAAAAACATCATTGGGAATTATCCTTATTTTCAGTCTGCTAGGGTACTTTACTTAAAAGGATTAAAAAATCAAAAAAGTTTTAGATACAATAATGAACTAAAAATTACTGCGGCTTTCACCTCAGACAGAAGAGTTTTATTTGATTTTATCACATCACCATTTTTCAAAAATAATTCAACTATTCACAAACAAATTAGTAAAAAATTAGCACAACAAGATGTTTTTGATCATCTTGAAATTACTTCAAATATTAAACAAGAATTATTGATAGGAACTCCCATTAATTTTTCTAAAAATGAAACTCATTCTTTTCAACAATGGCTTAAAATCTCTACCCAAAAACCAATTTCTAGAAAAAAGCCAATAACGAATACTGAAAATATTGATAAAGAACTTATTATCAACCGTTTTATAGAAAGTAACCCTAAGATTACCTCTGCGAAAAAAGATGAGAATTTAGTAATTGCTGTCCCTGAAATTAGAACCGAAAACTTTTTAATGACTGAAACCTTAGCAAAAGTTTATCTTGAGCAAAAAAAGTTTTCAAGTGCTATAAAAGCTTATGATATTTTAAGTTTGAAATATCCAGAAAAAAGTGGTTTCTTTGCAGACCAAATAAGAAAAATCAAAATCTTGCAAAAATATTAAATCATGAGTTATAACTTATTCTTAGCTGTGATACTACTTATAGCTATTATTTTAATTTTAATCGTAATGGTGCAGAATCCAAAAGGCGGAGGCTTATCTTCTTCATTTGGTGGAGGTGGAGCGCAATCTTTAGGTGGTGTTCAAAATACGAATAACTTCTTAGACAGAACAACTTGGACACTAGCAATTGCTATGTTTGCTTTAATTTTATTATCTAATTTTTCTATCGAAAGAAGTGGCTCTTCAGATATAAAATTAGATAATTCACTGGAAGACATTAGAACAACACCAATAACAAATGATTCTTCATTACCAACTACTGATGATTCACCAAAAAATTGATTTTATAGAATAAAAACAAATGCCAACGAAATGACACGTTGGCATTTTTTTTTGAGTTAAAATTGAAATTTAATAGCTATATTGAAAAAATGGCAGTTCTAATGAAATGGCATAATTTCTGAACAATTCATAAAAAAATAAATATAATAATGGGATTAAACATTCAACCTTTGGCAGATAGAGTTCTCGTAGAACCAGCTGCTGCAGAAACCAAGACAGCTTCTGGTATTATTATTCCAGACAACGCAAAAGAGAAACCACAAAAAGGAACTATCGTTGCCGTTGGAAATGGAAAAAAAGATGAACCATTAACTGTAAAGGTAGGAGATACAGTTTTGTATGGAAAATATGGTGGAACTGAATTAAAACTTCAAGGAAAAGACTATTTAATGATGCGCGAAAGTGACATCTTAGCAATTGTATAATTTTTACAAAAAATAAATCAAAATGGCAAAAGATATAAAATTTGATAGTGATGCAAGAGACGGCCTTAAAAGAGGTGTAGATGCTCTAGCAAATGCAGTAAAAGTAACTTTGGGCCCAAAAGGGCGTAATGTAATTATTTCAAAATCATTTGGCTCACCAACTGTTACAAAAGACGGTGTTTCTGTAGCTAAAGAAGTAGAATTAGAAGACGAGCTAGAAAACATGGGAGCTCAAATGGTTAAAGAAGTAGCTTCAAAAACAAACGATTTAGCTGGAGACGGAACCACTACAGCTACCGTATTAGCTCAAGCTATAGTTAAAGAAGGTATAAAAAATGTTGCTGCAGGTGCAAATCCAATGGATTTAAAAAGAGGAATTGATAAGGCTGTTCAAGCCATTATTATTGATTTGGAAAAACAAGCTCAGAAAGTTGGAAACTCCTCAGAAAAAATAAAACAAGTGGCTGCAATTTCAGCTAATAATGACAATACTATCGGAGATCTTATTGCTACTGCTTTTGAAAAAGTTGGTAAAGAAGGGGTAATTACAGTTGAGGAGGCCAAAGGAATGGAAACCTATGTGGATGTTGTTGAAGGAATGCAATTTGATCGTGGTTATTTATCTCCATATTTTGTAACCGATGCTGATAAAATGATTGCCGACCTTGAAAACCCATATATCTTATTGTTTGATAAAAAGATTTCTAATTTAAATGAAATTTTACCAATTTTAGAGCCAGTAGCTCAATCGAGTAGACCTCTATTGATTATTGCGGAAGATGTTGATGGTCAAGCCTTAGCTACTTTAGTTGTAAACAAATTAAGAGGTGGTCTAAAAATAGCTGCTGTAAAAGCTCCCGGCTTTGGAGATAGAAGAAAAGCAATGTTAGAAGATATTGCAATTTTAACTGGCGGAACAGTAATTTCTGAGGAAAGAGGCTTTTCTTTAGAAAACGCAACATTAGATCTTTTAGGTACTGCCGAAACAATTACAATAGATAAAGACAACTCTACAATTGTAAATGGAAATGGAGATGCAGAAGCCATAAAAGCTAGAGTTAATCAAATAAAATCACAAATAGAAACAACAACTTCTGATTACGATAAAGAAAAACTCCAAGAACGTTTAGCTAAACTAGCTGGAGGAGTAGCTGTTTTATATGTTGGAGCAGCCTCTGAAGTTGAAATGAAGGAAAAGAAAGACAGAGTGGATGACGCACTTCATGCAACAAGAGCAGCAGTTGAAGAAGGGATTGTTGCAGGTGGCGGGGTCGCTTTAGTAAGAACTAAAAAATCACTTGGTAAAATAGCTACGGAAAACCTAGATGAGACTACTGGTATTCAAATTGTGAATAAGGCAATTGAATCTCCTTTAAGAACTATTGTAGAAAATGCAGGTGGAGAAGGATCTGTCGTTATTAATAAAGTATTAGAAGGTAACAAAAATTTTGGTTATGATGCAAAATCTGAAACCTATGTAGATATGTTAGAGGCTGGTATTATAGATCCCAAAAAAGTAACTCGTGTTGCATTAGAAAATGCTGCTTCTGTAGCAGGAATGATTTTAACCACAGAATGTGCTTTGATAGATATTAAAGAGGAAAGCACAGGTGCTCCAATGCCTCCAATGGGTGGTGGAATGCCTGGAATGATGTAACAGCATAGCACTTAAATAATACTAAACCTCAATCTGTTAGATTGGGATTTAGTATTTTATTTTTTTAAAACCACCTTGTAATTTGTATAAAAATAAGTTGCTCTTAAATAATCTTTAGAGTTGTCTTTATTTATAAAAACACTTGTTCTTTCTGAATTAAAAACAAATGGTGTTTCTTTATTAAATTTTATGTTTTTAATAAAACTTATAGTAGGAGCGTGAAATACTTTTGTAGCTACGATCAAAAATGTATTAGAATTAATGTAGTAAGTCCATTGATCTGGTTTATTTAAGTTTTCATCTCCCTGATAAGTTACATCCAATACAAATGTTTTTTCACCATTTAAAATAGTATCTTTTTTATAAAAAAGAAGTGCATCACTTTCCTTCAAATTAAATGGCTGACTTATGACATAATACCCTGATTTAAACGAATTATTAATTAATTTAACATCATCATCTGTTAACTTAAACAGGGAATCTCCTATGCTTTTAGTATAAATATCATCTTTGATTGATATAGAGGTATTGGTTTCTATTGACGTTATTTTGCCGTCTAATGAATTGCCTCCATAGAATGACTGATATTGATTGATCTCTTTCTCTTTAAACCCTTTTTGATCATATAGAATTGTTTTTTTAAAAAAAGACAGTGTATCTATTTTTTGCCAAAGCTCAAGTCCACCATGAGCTTTCAGAGATTTAGAAAGAATTTCATCAATAGTAATCTCTTTATTTTGACAAGAAATAAAGAAGTTCGCAATAAGAAATATGATACTATTTTTTAGAAATACGTTTCTAATTTTCAATTTTACCATGAGCATCTACAACTTTCTTATCTCTATATTTACAACACGCAGGATTACTATTATAAGCGTGATCTTTAGCTTTTATTCCATTTGTGTCATGTCCAACAGCTACTATATTGTTTTGAATAATTTTAGTATCCGTTTTATTTTCATCTATAATAAGGGAAAGCTGATGCGTGTTAAGATCCCATGATGCAAACTTCACGCCTTTAGTGTTTAATGCAGCCTTTTCTATACGTTTTTTACACATCATACAAACCCCATCAACATCAATAGCTACTTTAGAGTTCTTTTTTTTCTTTTGTGCTTGTACTGATATACCTGTCAATAGTAAGCACACAATAAGGATAATTTTTTTCATAATTAATTAATTTTAAATCTTAATCCACTGTATAACATTCTTCCAAAAATTGGCGCATAGATTATAGTTGAATCAAAACTATTACCAAATGGGTCGTCAGATGCTAAAATAGGATTTTTCTGTTTTAAATTTGTTAAATTTTCTACTCCTAAATACATCTCAAATTTTTCAGAGAAAACTTTAGTAATTTGAGCATTTAATAAACTATATGAATTTGAATATTCTCCCAATTGGTATTCCATGGGATTCGTTGATGTATTTGGTAATCTTTGTTCTCCAATAAAGTTATAGGTTACATCAAACTTCCACTGTTTCGTCTCATTTATTTTTTTTGTTTCATATGATATATTAGCAAATAAACGATGATTTGGTGTTAATGGTTTTGATAATTTACCTGAGTTATAATCAGTATTTATATCATAAAATTTATAGGCTAAACGAAGGTTTATAAAATCATCAATATAATAATTTATCTCTGTTTGAAAACTATTAGCATAACTTTCTCCACTCAAATTATAGAAAGAAATTCTTTGCGGATTTTCCCAGTCAACTACAACTTGATTTTGAAAATGAGTTCTATAATAATCAAAAGTGATATCCCCTTTTCTATTAAATAAATTAAACCCTTGCAAATATGACAACCCATAATTCCAGGCAATTTCTGGGTCTAAACCGTAAATATTACCGCCAGAAGATTGAATATCAATCTGCCTACTACTTGCAAATAATTGTTGATTTTCTGCAAATATATTAGCACTTTTTCTACCCTGTCCAATTGAAGCTCTTAACACTCCTTTTTCCCAAGGAACATATCGAATATGTAATCTTGGTGTAATATAAGTCCCAAGTAAATTATGAGTATCTACTCTTACCCCTGAGGTAAAGCTGAAGTTATCAGAATTATCATAAGCATACTCAAAAAAACCTCCAAAGGAATTCTCTTCTCTTGAAAAATTTATTGAATTTACAAACTCGTCATAAATATCATAAGTGAAATTTAATCCTGTTGTAAATTTATTACGAGTATCACCTATTATTGAATTGAAAAGTAAGTTAGAATAGACACTTTGATGGTTAATATCATAAGTTTTAAGACCAAAATAAGAATCTTGATTATGGTTGCTATAGGAAAACTGAAATCCAAAACTTTGAAAAGGAAGTTGAGGGAAAACATATCCTAACTTTAAGGAAGAGTCAAAGCGCTTTGTATCTATTTCACCACCCCATACCTCAGATCTACCTTTATCTGTAAGGGGATTAAAATTATTTTGACCTGTCTGTTTAGAATCATCCATAAAACGAAGATTTATGAAGCTTACCCATCCTTTTTCTGCATCAAGATACTGCCAACGATTCATAACATTAACTTGACTAATAAGGGGGATGTCTAAAAACCCATCCTTATTTCTGTCGAATTTATTACTTCTATAATTTCCGTGAATATAGATTCCTGTTTGCCATTTTTCAGAAATTTTATGGTTTAAATGTGAATTCAATTCATATCTACCTCCCAAAGAACCATAAGCATTTAGAAAAATTCTATTATCTGTTAAAGGTTTTACTAACTCAGCATTAATTTGACCTGAAATACTCTCATAGCCATTAATAACACTTCCTGCACCTTTGGTAATTTGAATACTTTCTACCCATGTCCCTGGAGTAAACGTAAGACCAAATACTTGACCGGCACCACGTATTGATGGAATGTTTTCTTGAGTAATAAGCAAATAAGGACTCTTTAGCCCTAACATTTGAATCTGACGAGTCCCTGTTAAAGCGTCAGAGAAATTTACATCAATTGATGGGTTTGTTTCAAAACTCTCAGCTAAATTGCAACAAGCAGCCTTGAGTAGCTCTGCACTATTTACTGTAAAAACATTTTTTGTTTGAATAAAAGATCTCTGTGTAGCTTTCTTTTTACTTTTTAAATTGACTTCTTCTAATTCATTTTCTAATGTGATAAAATGGTGTATTGGCTTCAAATCACTAATGATAAGTGTATCTGTTTTATACCCTACATAGCTAACAATAAGCTTTTTATAACTTTCTTTATAAGGAATTGTAAACCATCCTTTTTCGTTTGTTGTAGCTCCTGTAGAAGTGTTTAACCAGTAAACATTTGCACCAAAAACTCCTAAATTATCCTTTGGATTATTTTTATCCATAATCATACCTGTTATTGTTTCTTGAGAGAACAAAAACAAGGGAAAAACTAAAAATATAATAACAATACTATTTTTTTTCATTGGGTTGTATTTAATTTTAATAATAACTAGACGACTTATCACCTAAAAAGGTGATATTATTGTGTTATTATTTAAAATTAAATTAAAAAAGTTTGATGTAAAACCTGAAAATCTTTACTTATATCAGGGGGAGGGAAATCTGGATAATACTGAATTTTAAAAGAGTTTACTCTAAGGAGACTAACATAAGAACATGCATTAAAAAAAAGAACTTGATGTTCTAAATTGGGAGGCTTTACAAGGTTTTCTATGTTGAATAGAGATGATTCAAAGTGTATTATTTCATCTGTACAGCAATTACTTCTCTTTACCTCAGTAATATTGGAGGTGTTACTAAACTTATCACTACCACAATCATTAGCATTACCAAAATAAGACACGTCTATGACAATATTACCACAGAGGTGTTCATCTATGGTAAAAGACATTGATGAAAACAGAACAATGCATGATAGAAGAAATGCGCTTATTTTTTTTCTTATAGTATTCATTACTTTGCAAATTTACGATAGAATAATTTAAAAAAATGTTAAACTATTTATAGTTTTTATTAAAAATGAGATTGTCTCACGTGATTAAAGAGTTTCTTCACTGTAAAAAATATAAATTTTAAAATATCAATATATATCAATAAGAATTAAAAAAATAATTTAATTTTAACTTTTAATATTTATTCAATGAATAGCATCAAGATTAAAAACTTTGTAACCAATGTTATTTTATCACCTAAAACTACAGGCGAAAAACAACAAGTTATTTGTGATTTTTTAAAGAATGAAATACCCTATTATGATTGGGTTGGGTTCTACTTAAAAAATGGAGATAAAGACGAATTAAAATTAGCTGAATTTTCTGGAGAACCTACAGAACACTCAATCATTCCTTTTGGAAAAGGAATTTGCGGTCAAGTAGCCATTTCTAATGAAAATTTTATAGTACAGGATGTGAGTGAACAAAGTAATTATATTTCTTGTGGGTGGAAAGTTAAATCAGAGATTGTAATTCCTATTATGGTAAGGGGTGATAATATTGGTCAGATTGATATTGACTCACATACTACAAATCCTTTCACTGATGCTGACGAAGTATTGCTAGAGTTTATTTGCAGTAAAATAGCTACTTTATATTAAAGTATATTACAAATAATGAGAGAAATATAGATTCCTTATTATAAAAACAAAGCCTTTAAAATCTTTAAAAATAATTATTCACAATTGTAGTATAAGTTTCTCTATTTCAAATTATTTTCTATTGCGTGAACTCACTTTGTTTAGTAATTTTGTTTCCTTACAAGAAAAAAAATGAATAACAAAAAAAACATTAAATCTGCATTAATTTCTGTATTCCATAAAGATGGGTTAGAGCCCATAGTAAGAGAATTACACAAAAATAATGTAACTATTTATTCTACAGGTGGCACAGAAAAATTCATCAAGGATATAGCTATTCCTGTTACGGCAGTCGAAGATATAACCTCATACCCTTCTATTTTAGGAGGAAGAGTCAAAACATTACACCCAAAAGTTTTTGGAGGTATTTTAAATAGACAAGATCACGAGGGAGATATTTCTGAAATGAACGAATTTAATATTCCGCAAATTGATCTTGTAATAGTTGATTTATATCCTTTTGAAAAAACAGTAGCTTCTGGTGCGAGTGAACAAGAAATTGTTGAAAAAATAGATATTGGTGGTATTTCATTAATCAGAGCTTCAGCGAAAAACTTTAAAGATACTTTTACCATTTCATCTATGGATCAATATGAGGAATTCTTAAAACTTTACAAAGCAAACAATGGGTGTTCATCGTTAGCTGAAAGAAAAAAATTCGCTGCAAAATCATTCAATATTTCTTCACATTATGATACCTCAATTTTTAATTATTTTAATGAAGATGAAATTGTATATAAGGTAAGTGAAACTGTTTCTAAAACTTTACGTTATGGAGAAAACCCTCATCAAAAAGGATATTTCTTTGGTGACTTAGAGGCTATGTTTGAAAAAGTTCACGGAAAAGAATTGAGCTATAACAATCTTCTAGACATTGATGCTGCAGTAAATTTAATGGGAGAATTTACCGGTGAAGCCCCAACATTCGCAATTTTGAAACACAATAATGCATGTGGATTTGCTCAGAGAGAAACTATTTCTAATGCCTACTTGGACGCCTTAGCGGGAGACCCTGTATCTGCTTTTGGAGGAGTCCTTATTTCAAACACAAAAATTGACAAAATAACAGCTTCTGAAATCCATAAATTATTTTGTGAGGTGGTCATTGCACCCTCATATGATGATGATGCATTAAGCATTTTAAAAGGAAAGAAAAATCGAGTACTCTTAATCCAAAAAAGTGTAAAACTACCTAATCAAATCGTAAGAACTTCTTTAAATGGGATCTTAGTTCAAGACAAAGACACAATTACTGACAGTTTAGAGGATTTGTCTTACGCAACAAATTGTAGGCCCTCTGAAAACGAACTAAATGACTTGTTATTTGCTTCAAAAATATGCAAGCATACAAAATCTAATACAATTGTTTTGGTAAAAAATAAGCAGTTGTATGCTAGTGGAACAGGTCAAACAAGTAGAGTTGATGCATTAAATCAAGCTATAGAAAAAGCTGCTAATTTTGGGTTTAATTTGCATGGATCTTCTATGGCTAGTGATGCTTTCTTTCCTTTTCCAGATTGTGTGGAAATTGCAAATAATGCAGGAATTAAGAATGTAATTCAACCTGGTGGCTCAATTAAAGATCAACTTAGTATTGATTATTGTAACAATAATAATGTGTCTATGGTTATGACTGGAACTAGACATTTTAAACATTAAAAATCAACTTGATTACTAGCTTATTTTTACTAGATTTGTAATTAGAGACACTTACACAGAAAATTAATCATATATATGGGGTTTTTTGATTTCATGACTGAAGACATTGCCATCGACTTAGGAACGGCAAATACGCTTATTATTCACAATGGTAAAGTTGTGGTTGATAGTCCTTCTATAGTTGCTAGAGATCGAGTTAGCGGAAGAATTATAGCAACTGGTAACGAAGCTAATTTAATGCAAGGTAAAACACATGAAAATATAAAAACTATTCGTCCACTAAAAGACGGTGTTATTGCAGATTTTCAAGCCTCTGAGGAAATGATTAAGGAATTTGTAAAAAAAATCCCTGCCTTTCGAAAAAAGTTTTTCCCTCCCTCACTAAGAATGGTGATTTGTATTCCCTCAGGAATTACTGAAGTTGAGAAAAGAGCTGTACAAGACTCCGCGAGACACATGAATGCCAAGGAAATTTATTTAATATACGAACCAATGGCTGCAGCCATTGGTGTTGGAATTGATATTATGGAGCCTAAAGGTAATATGATTATTGATATTGGAGGTGGAACAACAGAAATTGCAGTAGTAGCTTTAGCTGGAATAGTGTGTGATCAATCTGTTAAAGTTGCAGGTGACTTATTTACAAATGACATCATGTATTACATGCGAACTCAACATAATTTGTATGTTGGAGAAAGAACTGCTGAAAAAGTTAAGATAAGTATTGGATCGGCTACAGAGGATCTAGATAATCCGCCAGAAGACATGTTAGTTCAAGGTAGAGATTTATTGAGTGGAAAACCAAAACAAGTCCAAATTTCACATAGAGAAATTGCAAAAGCTTTAGATAAATCAATTCTTAGAATTGAAGACGCTGTTATGGAAACATTGTCTAAAACACCCCCAGAACTAGCTGCTGACATTTACAATACAGGAATATACCTAGCTGGAGGAGGCTCAATGTTAAGAGGCCTAGACAAAAGACTTTCCAGAAAAACTGATTTACCTGTATATATTGCAGAAGACCCTTTGAGAGCAGTAGTTAGAGGTACAGGAATTGCCTTAAAAGAATTAGATAAATATAAAAATGTCTTGATGAAATAACGAAAGACATCCCTACTTCTTATGCAACAACTCATTTATTTTATTCGGAAGTATCGGTATTTTTTATTTTTTATATTTCTTGAGCTCATTGCCTTTCAACTTATTATAAATAACCAGAGCTTCCATAAAAGTAAACTTATAAATTCTGCAAATTCTATCATTGGAGGATTCTATAATAAGACCAATTCAATTAGTGATTATTTTCAACTTGATAAAGAAAACAAAGAGCTATTAAATGAAAATTTAATATTAAGAAATAGGCTCGAAAAACTATCACAAAAAATAGACACCATTGCCGTGGCAAGCTTTTTTGGTAAAACAGAATCTAGACAAAGATATTCTTATATTCAAGGTAGAATAGAAAAAAATCAATTTCATAATAATTATAATTTTTTAACTATTAATTTAGGGTATACAGATAGTGTTATAAGTGAAATGGGAGTTATTAATAGTAAAGGTATTCTTGGTATTACAGAAAGTGTACTCAAACAGTATTCAAGAGTTAGATCAATATTAAATAAGAATAGTAAAATTAATGCAAAACTTAAAAATAGCAACTATTTTGGAAGTTTAACCTGGGATGGTTTTGATTATAACGTTACTCAACTTTTAGATATTCCTAGACAAGCAAACTTAAAAGTTGGTGATACAATTATAACAGGAGGAATGTCATCAATTTTTCCAGAGGGAATACCTATAGGGAGAGTTGTCAACATAATCAATGAGGCTACCATCAAAAGAATCATAAATATTAAACTTTTTAATGATATGAGTAACTTAAAAAATATTTATGTCATTAAAGACTTTGATAAACAACAAATTATAAATCTTGAAAAAAATAATAATGAATAAAATTCGTGTTTTTTTATGGATAATAATTATCCTTTTACTCCAAATATTAGTGCTGAACAATGTTAATTTTTCTCAACACATAAACCCATATCTATACATTTCTTTTATTTTTTTATTCCCCTTGAATAAAAATCGGTTTGTTTTTTTATTCGCAGCTTTTATCTACGGTTTAACCCTAGATTTCTTCTCTGATACAGGAGGAATTCACGCTGCTTCACTTTTGTTTGTGGCCTTTGTTCGATTATACTTTATTAAGCTTTTTTTTAAAAAAAACAATATCGATTATCTCCTTTTTAATCTCCATTCAGAAGCATTTGGTCAAGTATTTAATTATGTGGTAACTTTAACAATTATTCATCATTTTGTGTTATTTTCCTTAGATAACTTTAGCGTTCATAATATGAATATTGTGTTTTTAAATACGCTCTATTCAAGTATATTTACCTTAGTCCTTTATTTTTTAGGTTCTTACATACTGAGAAAAAAACAACTTCATTAATATGAAAAGAAGTTTTTTATTATACTTTCTAATTACACTAATTGGAATTCTTTTTGTTGGAAGGTTATTTCAATTACAAATAGTAAGAGGGAAAAATTATAACCCTGTAAAAACATCTGCTGTAAAAATAAAATTTGATTTACCAGAGAGGGGTTATATTTTTGATAGAAATGGAGAATTATTAGTTGCTAATCAACTCTCCTATGATGTGACTATACTACCAAACGAGGTAACACCATTGGATACAATAGAATTCTGCGCTCTTTTAAAAATTAGTAAAGAAGACTTTATTAAGCGTTTTAAAAAAGCAGAAAATTATGCACCATGGCTAGAATCTGTTTTTTTAAAACAACTAGCAAAAGAAGATTTTGCTTTTTTACAAGAAAAACTTCACAAATTTCAAGGATTTAATATTCAAAAAAGAGTAATTAGAAATTACCCTATAAAATCTGCTGCAAATATTTTAGGATACATTAATGAAGTAAACGAACTTATTGCAAAAAAAGACAACTACTATCAACAAGGAGAGCTCATTGGTAAAGCTGGTGTCGAGGCTCAGTATGAAAAAGTATTAAGAGGAAAAAAAGGGAAAAAACATTTCCGAAGAGATCGATTCAATAAAATTATGGGGCCTTTTAAAAACGGAATATATGACTCTATTGCTGTTAATGGAAAAGATATTACCTTAACCATAGATAGTAAGCTTCAACAATATGGAGAATATTTAATGAATGGAAAACGAGGAGGTATCATAGCACTTGAACCCTCAAGTGGTGAAATTCTGGCTTTAGTAACCTCACCTAGCTATGATCCTAACATGATGGTAGGTCGTTTGCGATCTCCCAATTCTGTGAAACTCATTGGAGATACCATTAACAAACCAATGTATGACAGAGGGCTCAAAGGAACGTATCCTCCAGGCTCACCTTTTAAATTAGTAAATGCTCTTATTGGACTCCAAGAGGAGGTGATTGATGAAAACTCAAATTTCTTTTGTAATGGTGGTTATCGTTATGGGAATCGAAAAAATGAATTTATGAAGTGTCATTGTGATATTTATGGGAAACCAATTCAATTAAAATCAGCAATTTCACACTCTTGTAATAGCTATTTTGCAAATACCTACAAAAGGATTATTGAAAAAAATAAGAATTCTATAAACGGAATGAATAACTGGAGTACACATGTTAAAAGTTTTGGATTAGGCAACTACTTAGGGTACGACTTACCAGAGGGAGATAAGGGACTAATCCCCAATGGAGATTATTATAATAGGATGTACAAACATCGATGGAATGCATCCACTAACATCTCCAATGCTATTGGTCAAGGAGAGGTTTTAACAACACCTATTCAATTGGCAAATGTAACCGCAGCTATTGCAAACAGAGGGTTTTTCTATACACCTCACATAGTTAAAAAAATTGACAACCAAATCATTACAGATTCAGCATATACAACTCGAAAATATACTACCATAGACAAAAAGCACTTCGAACCAATTATAGAAGGAATGCATGAAGTTTTTAAAACTGGAACAGCTAGTTGGGTAGATATTGAAGCTATTGATATTGTTGGAAAAACAGGTACTTCAGAAAATTTTATGAAGATTGGTAGAAAAAAAATTAAATTACCTGATCATTCTATTTTAGTGGCTTTTGCTCCCAAAGACAACCCTAAAATTGCCGTTGCAGTATTTATTGAAAATGGAGGATTTGGATCAACCGTTGCCGCACCTATAACAAGTCTTTTAATAGAAAAGTACCTGACAGGAGTGGTGAGTAGAAAATGGATTGAAGATCGAATGTTAAAAACCGATTTAAGCCCAATATATAAAAGACAAACTATAGCATCTAAACAAATTGAGACAGGAACAAAATAATATTTTTTTTGGTATTGACTGGCTACTTGTACTTTTTTTTACATTGCTAGTTGGCTTTGGATGGGTAAATATATATGCTGCATCCTATACTGATGAAAATATTCAAGTATTTGATTTTTCCTCAAAATATGGCAAACAACTTCTTTGGATATTATTTAGCATTCCTCTTATCATCTTAATTCTATTCATTAATGCAAAATTTTATCAGCGTTTTTCGAGTATTTTCTTTATTCTTTCGTTATTGACATTGATTGGACTATTTATTTTTGGAACAGAAATTAATGGTGCAAAATCTTGGTATCGTTTTGGAGGTGTTAGTATACAACCCTCTGAGTTTGCAAAAGCATTTACTGCACTAGCCCTTGCTAAATTATTGAGTGATAGAAAATATGATTTAAGTATCCTAAAAAATCAATTAAAGGCATTTATAATAATTTTTCTACCCGCTCTCTTAATTGCACTTCATGACCCAGGCTCTGCCATTATATATTTGGCATTCTTTTTTGTTTTGAATAGAGAGGGATTAACCTTAGCCTATATTATTTTTGGTCTTATAGCTATCTTATTATTTATAGCTACTATATTAGTAGGAGCAAAGCTAATTATCAGTATACTATTTATTGTTATTAGTGTTTATGTTATTTATACCATTTATAGAAATAAACGTTTCTTACAATTTAATTGGATGAAGGTTGTAGCCATATATTTATTTTCTTCTTCTTTTATTTTTAGTGCAGATTATTCTTATAATAATATTTTAAAAAAACACCAAAAAGACAGGTTTGAGGTAATCCTTGGAAGAACATCAGATACTAAACAAATCGGTTATAATTCGGATCAATCCATACAAACTATTAGTTCAGGAAAATTATGGGGAAAAGGGTTTCTAGAAGGAGATAAAACTCAAGGGAATTTTGTGCCTGCACAAGACACAGACTACATCTTCAGCGTTGTTGGAGAGGAGTGGGGTTTTGTAGGATCTAGCCTTGTTATATTTCTTTTTATGGCACTTCTTTATAGAATAATATATAGAGCAGAAAAACATGCTAATAAATTTGGTAGAATTTATGGTTACGGTGTAGCCTCTATTTTATTTTTTCATTTAATTGTAAATATTGGAATGGTGATTGGAGTTTTACCAACAGTTGGTATACCACTGCCTTTTTTTAGCTATGGTGGTTCTTCGTTATGGGGCTTTACGCTTTTACTCTTTATTTTTATAAAACTAGACACTCAAAAAAGTTATGATTGGTAGTTTTTAACACCAAAAAAACGCTCTATTATGACATCATAATAGAGCGTTTTTTTTTAGTTTTTGAAATAAAACCTATAAGGTAGCTACTTGCTTTGTTAATTTTGATTTTAAATTAGCTGCCTTGTTTTTGTGTATGATATTATTCTTTGCTAGTTTGTCTAACATTGAAACCACTTTTATTAACATACCTTCAGCTTCCTTTTTGTCAGAAGATGCACGTAAATCTCTAACAGCATTACGTGTAGTTTTATGCTGATGCTTGTTGCGTAATCTTTTTGATTCGTTACTTCTTATTCTTTTTAATGCTGACTTATGATTTGCCATTTCTTTAATGTTTTTTTTAATAAAACTTGTAGTCCGTACGGGAATCGAACCCGTGTTACCAGGATGAAAACCTGGCGTCCTAACCCCTAGACGAACGGACCAATTGCAATATCACCGAAAATAATCCTTCGATTGCGGATGCAAATATACAACGTTTTTAAAATTCTACAATATTTTTTTAAAAAATTTAATAGGCCTTTGCGAATAAGACTCTTCTTGTTGATTTTCCTCCTGAAAAAACACAGAATCCAAGCTCTTCTTTAGCTTGATTAGGAATGCATCGAATGGTAGCTTTCGTTAATTCTTTAATTTTATTTTCAGTTTCAATTGTTCCGTCCCAATGGGCAGAAATAAATCCACCTTTAGTATTAATTACTTCTTTAAACTCTTCAAAACTATTTACTTCTGTGATGTGATTTTCTCTATATGAAAGTGCTTTAGCAAATAAATTTTCTTGAATATCCTCTAATAACTTTTCAATGTAACTAATTAATTCATTTTGTGAAATGGTCTTTTTTTCTAGAGTGTCTCTTCTGGCAACTTCAACAGTGTTATTTTCTATATCGCGATTACCAATAGCAATTCTTACCGGAACACCTTTAAGTTCATATTCTGCAAACTTAGCTCCTGGTCTATATGTATCTCTAGCATCAAATTTAACTGAAATTCTTTTTGACTTTAATGATTTAACAATAATTGCTGCTTTTTCAGAAATGACAGCTAATTGATCCGCTCCTTTATAAATAGGAATAATTGCTACTTGAATTGGAGCTAGTTTTGGAGGTAATACTAGACCTAAATCGTCTGAATGAGTCATAATTAACCCTCCAATTAATCGAGTAGACACTCCCCAAGAAGTTGCCCATACATACTCTTGTTTACCTTCTCTAGATGTATATTTTACATCAAAAGCTTTAGCGAAATTTTGACCTAAAAAATGAGATGTACCAGCCTGCAATGCTTTACCATCTTGCATTAATGCTTCGATGGTATAAGTATCTTCAGCACCAGCAAACCTTTCGCTTTCAGATTTATATCCTTTCACGACTGGCATTGCCATAAAACGCTCAGCAAATTCAGCATAGATTTTTTGCATTTGGATTGCTTCTAATACCGCCTCACTCTTGGTTGAATGTGCAGTATGACCTTCTTGCCATAAAAACTCTGCTGTTCTTAAAAACAATCTTGTTCTCATTTCCCAACGAACAACATTTGCCCATTGATTAATTAACAACGGTAAATCTCTGTAGGATTGAATCCAACCTTTGTAAGTATTCCAAATAATAGCTTCAGAAGTAGGTCTAACAATTAGTTCCTCTTCCAGCTTAGCTTCGGGATCAACTCTAAGTTTTCCTGTATTATCTGGGTCATTTTGTAATCTGTAATGCGTAACTACAGCGCACTCTTTAGCAAATCCCTCCGCATTTTTTTCTTCAGCCTCAAATAAACTTTTAGGAACAAACAGAGGAAAGTAAGCGTTCTGGTGCCCAGTCTCTTTAAACATTCTATCCAACTCCGCTTGCATGTTCTCCCATATTGCAAATCCATAGGGCTTAATTACCATACAACCTCTAACAGCAGAATTTTCAGCTAAATCTGCTTTCTGTATAATTTCATTATACCATTTAGAATAGTCTTCTGCTCTTTTTGTTAACTTCTTACTCATAATCCAAACTTTGGCACAGATGTTGTTATTTATTTGTTGTTAAATTTATCGTAAATTTGATGTAATGTAAAAGTACGAAAGCAAAACTAAAGCATTTTATGCATAGAGAGTAAAAAAAAATGATTTTTAGCTATCTAAATCTTGTTTTTTTATTAATACTAAAAAAAATATTATGAAACTAATCTCCCATTTTAAAATAAATAAGTCTCCTTTAGTACTTCTTTTAGTACTTATTTTGATATCATCATGTACTGTCTATCAAAATGTTCCTGATACTGATGGTATTTATTCTTCAGAAAAAAATAGAACAAGAGTTATTGTTGATAACAGCAAAGAATATCAAGAATATGAGAATAACTATTTTTCAAAAGAACTCGAACGTATTGATCGTATTAATGGGACAGATATTTTTACCGATATTGAAACATACAGCTCAATAGAAGACACTATAAATAATTCTTCTGAGGATACAGATTCCTATAACATGAATAATGCTTGGGGAAGCTCAGACAGTGAGCAAATAGTTATTAACCTAAATGTTAATAATGTTGGATACGGATTAAATAATTATTGGGACTTTTATGATCCTTATTTTAGTTACGGCTATTTAAATCCATGGAACAGAATGTCTTGGAGATATGGATGGAGAGGTAGATTTGGTGACCCTTCTTTTTGGCCAGGCTATGGATATTTTCAACTACCATATTTTAATCCTTTTTTCAGTGGTATGTATGGTTATGGGTTTTTTAATTCAAGAAATTATTATGGCAATGGATACTTAAATAATAGATTTAGAAATTATAATTATGGTAGGAGGAGTTATTCTTACAATACATTGAGCTCAAGGAATTATACAAATTCTAGAAGAATATACAATGGCAATAGAAGAGTAAATAACAGCAACAGAAGAGTCACCTTCACGAATAGAAGATCGCAAAATACTGACAGGGATGTTAACATTGACAACCTAGCTAGTAGGTTAAGATTTGATAAAAACAAAATTAAAGTTTACAGTCAAACAGAAAATGTTCCTGTTGAAAGTAGGCAACGTAGAAATATCACTGAAAAAACTTCTACAATTCGTTCAGGTACCTCATCAAGAAGATCAAGTTATAATTCAAATCCTTCAAGAACTAGGAGTAATAGTTCTACAAGAGCTAGAAGTAATACCCCACCCAGAAGTTCCTCAACTAGGAGTAGTGGTTATTCCCGAGGAAGCAGTTCGTCTAGAACTAGAAGTTCATCTTCTAGAAGTTCTTCAAAAAGAGGAGGATAAAATTTAATCTAATATTTATGAAAAAAATTATTTCTTTTGTGGTTTTTACTGCATTTAGTTGTGTGTCTTATTCTCAATCACTTGGTTATCAAAACATAGCAACAATGTTTTCAAAAAATGACGGAAATGGTAGTGCTAGGTTTGTTGCTATGGGTGGAGCTTTTGGAGCAGTAGGGGGAGATGTAACTTCTATGATAATTAATCCTGCTGGGATATCAGTTTTTAATGGTAATAATGCGGCGATAGCATTTCAAACACGAAATACTAACATTGCAACCTCCTACTATGGTAATTCCCTAACAACACAAGAAGATTTTTTTAATATATCAAATGCAGGTGCAGTATTTACTTTTGAAAACAACATAGATAATGAGTGGTCGAAATTCGCTTTTGGTGTCAACTTTAGAGTAACAGCCGATTTTGAAAATCGATTTAATGCAAAAGGAAATAGCGGATTTTCTACATTTGATAGTTTTCCTCTTGATGAAAGTCAAGACCCAATTTTATATAATGTATCAGAAAACCAGAAATTCTCAAACTTTTACAACGGTGAGTTGTCTGAGTTAAATTTTGTATTCTCAGGACTTTATGAAGAAAAATTACATGTTGGGGCTGGATTAAACTTTTATGATATTAATTTTAGTCAGCAAACTCTTTTGATGGAGAATAATAATGATGGTAATGAAAATACATTAACTTCAAAGTTTTATCAAGAAAATTATACAAATGGTGTTGGTTTTTCTATGAGTGCAGGCTTCATTTATAAACCAATAAATGCTATTCGTCTAGGTTTGAGTTATCAATCACCAACATGGTTCACAGAACTTATAGAAAATACCAACATAATTGATAATGACGGTTTTAAGGGGGATACTGAAATTCAGGTAAGTAATAATGATGTAATTTATGATAACACTTTTGGCGGTAATTTACCCATTCAAGAACTCCTTTATAAATTACGAACACCAGCTAAAATCACGGCAAGTACAGCAATTATTTTTGGAAAAAAGGGTTTGATTAGTTTAGATTACTCCTCTAAAAATTACAAGGGTTTATATTTGTCTGGTGATAATTTTACACCAGAAAATTTATTTTTTGACAACCAACTACAAAGAGCTAGTTCAATTCATCTTGGTACAGAATGGAGAATTAATCAGTTAAGTATTAGAGGTGGATACCAATATGAAGAAAGCCCTTATATAAATACAATCTTATCAGATAACCAAGAAAGTTATTCACTAGGCTTAGGATATAATTTTGGATCTATAAAATTAAACCTTGCTTATAGAAAAAGTAACAAAAACGAACAGTATAACTTTTATCCACAATACAATCAGGTTGATCCCGCTCAATTAGACATTAATAATACTTTAATTACTATTGGATTATCAGTAAAAATTTAATTTAAAACTAAATTAATTTTTCAGAATAAATCTCAAACACCAAACTCCCATTTTTATTCTTATTTAATATATCTATTCGTTTTTTTGCATTAATTTTGTTGCTTGTTTTTAAAATTCCAAATGAGTACACAAAAAATCACAATTCAGCCAACCAACAACGAAAATATTCTAAAATTTGTAAGTAATCAAATTTTAATTAATGGAGGTAGTTATGAATTTAATAATATTGATGAAGCTAAAAACTCCCCTTTGGCTCAACAATTATTTTATTTACCTTTTGTAAAAAAAATCTTTATTACCGCAAATTTTATTGCGATTCAACGATTCAACATTGTTGAATGGAGTGATGTACAAGAAGAGGTTAAAGAACAAATTGAAGCTTATTTTGTGGCAGGTGGAATTGCTGTTAAAGAAAATTTTGAATCCATAAAAAAAGCAGCAATTGAAGTGTATGCAGAAGCGACACCAAATCCATCCACTATGAAGTTTGGTACCAATACATCTTTAACTACCTCAGATGTTGAATGTAAAAATATTGAGGAAGCAAGCAAGTCTTCTCCACTGGCAAAAGCCTTATTTGGATTCCCATTTGTAAAAGAAGTATTTATCTCAGAAAATTATATATCCATTACTAAATTTGATATTGTAGAATGGAATGATGTTTATGCTGAAATAAGAAATTTTATAAGTTCATATCTTCAAGACAATAAAACTATTATTAAAGAGCTTCCTAAATCAGTTGAAAAAACAAATAACCCCACCAGTAAAAAATTAAATCCTGATAATTTAGAAGGAACTTCTGCTAAAATTGTAGCTATTTTAGATGAATATATTCGTCCTGCAGTTGCATCAGACGGAGGTAATATTGCCTTTAAATCTTATGATCAAGAAAGTAAAGTTGTACGTGTAATTTTACAAGGAGCCTGTAGTGGATGCCCCTCCTCTACTGTTACTTTAAAAAATGGAATAGAAACCATGTTACAAGAAATGCTTCCTAATGAAATAAGTCAAGTAGTAGCTATTAATGGATAATATCTGGATAATTAAATTAAATTTCGATCTCAAAAAGATAAAAAGCGATGTCTAAAATAATTAAACCATATAAAGATTCCAAACTAGGTAAGAAAGAGCAAGTTGCAACAATGTTTAATAATATTTCAAAGAACTATGATGACTTAAATAGAGTAATTTCATTTGGAATAGATGTAAGCTGGAGAAAAAAAGTTGTAAAAATTATTTCAAAAAAGAAACCTAAACACATCTTAGATATTGCAACAGGAACCGGAGATTTAGCATTGATGATGTCAACACTTCAACCAAAAAAAATTATTGGTTTAGATATTTCAGAAGGAATGTTAGCGGTAGGAAAAGAAAAAATAGCCAAAGCAAAATTAAATGATAAAATAGAAATGATAGTTGGTGATTCTGAAAATATGCCTTTTGAAGACAACACTTTTGATGCTATCACGGTATCATTTGGTGTTAGAAATTTTGCGAATTTAGAGAAAGGTCTGCTTGAAATAAGGCGTGTTTTAAAACCTAGTGGAACATTTGTTATTTTAGAAACTTCAAATCCAACAAAATTTCCTTTCAAACAAGGATACAAATTTTATACTGCTTTTGTTCTTCCTATCATTGGTAAATTATTTTCAAAAGATAAAATAGCCTACTCATACCTTAGTGAGTCTGCAAATTATTTTCCATTTGGTGAAACCTTCAACAATATTTTGAAAAAAAATGGGTTTATTAATACAGAATATACCCCGGTTACATTTGGTGTTGCTACTATATACTCTGCTTCTAAATAATATGAAAAAAATAGTATTTTTTGTTGTTTGTTTTTTACTAATACTTCCTGCGTCCTCTCAAAAAAGAAGAAATGTAGATAATCTTCCAACTTTTGATGATCCAAAAATTCATTATGGTTTTTATTTAGGTATAAATCAAAATGACTTTAAGGTTAATTATAGACCAAGTAATTTTCCAAATACAGTTGTTGAAATAAAACCTACTTCAGGTTTTAATGTTGGTCTAATTTCAGATTTAAGAATTAATAAAAATATAAACTTACGTTTTGAACCCGGTTTAATTAGTAATTCAAAAACTATTTATTTTAATAATAGTTCATCCTTACTTACAGAAAGAGATAGCGTACGTGAAATTGGCTCTACTTATTTACACCTCCCATTAGTTTTAAAATTTAGTACAGACAGATGGAATAACGTAAGGCCTTATGTGCTAGCTGGTGTATCTTACGATCATAATTTTTCAAGTAATCAAGAAAATTCTGATGATAATTTTAGTGGAGAGTTTCGAATGAAAACTAAAAATTTCATGTATGAAGTTGGTTTGGGAATAGATATTTATTTATCCTTTTTTAAGTTTTCTCCATCAATTCGAGGGCTTTTTGCGATGAACAGAGAACTTGTTGATGACAATAATAATGAAAGTCCATGGACCTCTCCAATTAATTCATTTTCTACAAGAGGAATTTTTATAAATTTTGCTTTTGAATAAAATTATCTTCTAAATTCACTCAATAGAATAGCTGTAGCTGTAGCAACGTTTAAGCTTTCTACTTGATTAGAAGTAACAAATCTTGGAATTGATATCTTTGTGTTCACTAATTGTTTTATAGCATCAGAAGCACCATTAGCTTCGTTACCCATAACTAAAACCGCTGAGGGAGGAAGTGTGGTTTTGTAAATATTATCACCATCCATGTCTGCAATAAAAACTGGAACAGAAACTGTTTTTAAATACTCTGTTAAATTAAGGTAAGATATAGGAACTCTAGTTAAAGATCCCATGCTAGCTTGAACCACCTTGATATTATAACAATCTACTGTTTCTTTAGAGCAAAGAAGTTGGTCAACACCAAACCAATCACATAATCTAATTATTGTTCCTAGATTTCCTGGATCATTAATCGTATCTAATACAACTGTTAAACCTGATGAATTTATTTTTTTTTGTAATGGTATTTTAAATATTGCAAGAACTTTATTTGGTGTTTTTAAACTACTGATTTTTTTTAATTCTTGATTAGAAACCTCCACAAAACAATCTAAAAAAGAAAAATCAGTATCCGTGGAAAATAGAATTTCTAATTCATAAGACGATTTAAGGAACTCTTGAACAACTTTGACCCCTTCAGCAATAAATAATTGATGTTTTTGCCGATACTTTTTTTGAGATAAACTAGTGATAAGTTTTTGATGATTATTAGATAGTCTCATTTCATAAATTAAAAAAAAATTTTACTAAAAATAGAAAAATAAAACCCTTAGCTTGTGTTTTTATATACAAGTGAAAAGAAATTATATTAATAACGAAATCAAAAGTAGTATTTTTGAGTTTATATTTTTGATGTATTTCATGAAAAAAATATTAATTTACTTTTTGTTAATCTTGTTTTTATCGGCATGTAGCTCGGTGAAAAGAGTAAACGACTCTTCATATTTATTGACACAGAACACAATTGTCGTTAATGAGAAAAAAAACACTAATACAGATTTAATTGAATTACTTGTTCAAAAACCTAATAGTAAGACATTAGGGCTTCCACTGTCTTTATATTTTTATAACCTGGGAGACAACAATAAGCCAAAAAAAGCATCTGAGTGGGGAAAGCTTAAGCCAAAAACATATAATTTTATTAAAAATGTTTTTTCTGAAAAGCAAAGTATCTCATTTGCAAACAGCATGATCCGTTTGAATAATTGGTTTTTAAAAAATGGTCAAGCCCCAATAACCATTGATGATGTTAAAATTAAAAAGACCATTAATAATCTAACAGCTTATCATAAAAATAATGGGTATTTTAGAGTAGAGGTAAACTCTAATAAAAAACTATTAAGTAATAAAAAGGCAGAAATAGATTACATTATTAATACAGGTCGTCCAACTTATTTAGATTCCATAAAAACAAAGATAAAATCTCCTGTTTTAGATTCTTTATATCAATCAAAGAAAGCATCATCTTATTTAAAAACTGGAGATCAATTTATAGAAACTAATTTTATTAAAGAAGCCAAAAGGATTACCAGTCTTTTCAGAAATAATGGTATTTATCACTTTACAGAAAATGACCTTGGCTACTACAACATTGACACTGCCAATACAAACAATTATAAAACAAATATTGATCTTGTAATCTTTGATAAAAAAAGAATTTTAAAAACAAATGGAGATTATGTTTTAAAGCCTTATCAAATTCAAAGAATCAGGAAAGTAACTGTGCATACTGATTATTCTTTTTCTAAAAAAGACAATCCAAATTTAGATTCTATTAGTTTTGAAGGAATTACATTTCTTGCCCATAATAAAATAAAGTACAATCCTAAACTTTTATCAGAGTCTATATTTATTAAACCTAAAGAAGTATATGCAGATTCTCTGAGAAACTTAACAAGAAAACATTTAAAATCATTACGAAACTTCAAGGTTATAAATATTAAGTATGAACCCGTAGATAGTCTAAACAATGAACTTGATGTTTCAATTCTCCTTACCCCTTTAGATAAATTTAGTTTAGATTTAGAAACTGAACTCACACACTCAAACATAAGAGACCTTGGAGTTTCTGCCAAATTTTCCATTGTAAACAGAAATATTTTTAAAGGTGCCGAAATTTTTAAACTTTCATTTTTAAGTTCATTTTTTAATGCTTCCCAAGATGCAAATAAAGAAGGTAGTTTTTTCAACTCATGGGAAATAGGAGCAGACATGTCTTTAGAAATTCCTCGATTCGTTTCGCCTTTTGGAATCAATAAATTAGTTCCAAAAAGAATGTCTCCAAGAACTATTTTTTCTTTAGGAACAAGCATCCAACAAAATATTGGGCTAGATAGAGAAACCCTCACAGCATTGATGAGCTACAAATGGCAATACAATACAAAAAAAACAATTCAATTAGATATTTTCAATACTCAGTATGTTCGTAACTTAAGAATAGGAAATTACTTTGACATCTATAATTCTGAATATATTAAACTTAATTCAATAGCAAAAGAATTTTATAACGATCCAGATTATAACTTAGAGAGACAGCTAGAAACGGTTTCATTTATGGGAAATGTTTTTAATGACCCAAGTTTTCAGGCTAACAACCCCGATTCATATCGAAATAATTTAAATATTTTAGATCGATACAACATCATCACATCAGATTTTTTAATTCCAACAATGGCATATTCATTTACGTACAATAATCAGAGTGACTTTAGGGATAATAATTTTTCTTCTTTTAAAATAAGAATTGCAAACTCAGGAAATATTGGAGGATTATTATCAAATAAAAGAAACAACAATAACAGAAAAACCATTTTTAATATTCCTTTAGCACAATATTTTAAAACTGATGTAGAATATAAAAAGTTTTGGGAAATAGATGACACCTCAGTTATTGGTCTTAGAAGTTTCATTGGTGCGATTATCCCTTATGATAATTCTGCAATTCCTTTTACCAAAAGTTATTTTGCTGGGGGATCAAATGACATTAGAGCATGGCAAACTTATGATTTGGGACCTGGAAATAGAAATTCTGGATTAGAATATAATATTGGAAGTCTAAAGTTTTTAACTAGTGCAGAATATAGGTTTGATGTATTTGGAAGTTTAAAAGGTGCGCTTTTTGTTGATGCTGGTAATATATGGGACATTACAAATTCAATATTTGCAGAGGAGGAAGCCAAATTCAATGGAATTAATTCAATAAAAGATATTGCTATTGGATCTGGTTTTGGACTCAGGTATGATTTTAGTTTTTTAGTATTTAGATTAGACCTTGGTTTTAAAATGCACGAACCATATCTAGAAACAAATAAATGGTTTAGGAATTACAATTTTTCAAATGCAGTATATAACATTGGAATAAATTATCCGTTTTAATCTAGTTCACTTTTTTCCTACAACGATTTCGATGATTTTTAAGCTCATCGGCAATTAAATTTTCTACTTATAGCTATTTTTTGATTACTTTTGATGCCTTAAATTCAATCATTTAAAACTAATAAAATGAGTCACAATATTAAACCAGGAGTTGCTACTGGAGAAGAAGTTCAAGCTATTTTTAAACTTGCTAAAGAGAAAGCATTTGCTTTACCTGCTGTAAATGTTGTAGGTTCAAATACCATTAATGCAGTATTAGAAACAGCTAAAGAACTAAATGCTCCTGTAATTATTCAATTCTCAAATGGTGGGGCACAGTTTAATGCTGGAAAAGGATTATCTAATGAGGATCAAAAAGCAGCAATAGCAGGAGGTGTAGCAGGTGCTAAACACATCCACTTATTAGCTGAAGCATACGGAGTTCCTGTAATTTTACATACAGACCATTGCGCTAAAAAATTATTGCCATGGATTGATGGATTGTTGAAGGCAAGTGAAGAACATTTTATTTCTACTGGAAAGCCTCTTTACAGTTCTCATATGATTGATTTATCTGAAGAGCCTATCGAAGAAAATATTGAAATTTGTAAAACCTATTTAGCACGCATGTCTAAGATGGGGATGACTTTAGAAATAGAATTAGGAATTACAGGAGGGGAAGAAGATGGAGTAGATAATTCTGATGTAGATGTATCTAAATTATACACACAACCAGAGGAAGTAGCCTATGCTTATGAGGAATTAATGAAGGTTAGCCCTCAATTTACAATTGCTGCTGCTTTTGGAAATGTTCATGGGGTTTATAAGCCTGGGAATGTAAAATTAACTCCAAAAATTCTAAAAAACTCACAAGAGCATGTTTCTCAAAAATACAATCTTGCTCACAATACAATTGATTTTGTATTTCATGGAGGATCGGGTTCTACTCTAGAAGAAATTAGAGAATCTATTGGCTATGGAGTTATTAAAATGAATATTGATACTGATTTACAATATGCTTTTACTGAAGGAATTCGAGATTACATGCAAGGTAAGGCAGATTACTTAGCAAATCAAATTGGAAATCCTGATGGAGCAGATCAACCCAATAAAAAATATTATGATCCAAGAAAGTGGTTACGCGAAGGAGAGGCTACTTTCAAGACTAGATTAAAAAAAGCTTTTGAAGACTTAAATAATGTAGATACATTATAGCGTAGAAAAATTATAAAAAATAAAGTCTGTTTAAAATTTAAACAGACTTTATTTTTTATTGGAAAGTTAAATATTATTCCATTAAATTTGTGAACTTAGTTTGAGTTATTATTTTACTTAAATTAATAGTACAAAACAGATGACTAACTAGTTATATATGGCTTGGTTTAAAAGAAAAGAAAAAGGAATTAATACGCCTACAGAAGCAAAAAAAGACACCCCAAAAGGCTTGTGGTACAAGACACCTAGTGGTAAAATAATAGATACTGAAGAATTAAAACGTAATCTCTATGTAAGCCCAGAGGATGGATATCATGTTAGAATAGGAAGTAAAGAATACTTTGAACTACTATTTGACAACAACAAGTTCAAAGAATTAAACACAAAAATTACTGCCAAAGATCCGCTTAAGTTTGAAGACACAAAAAAATACCCGGATCGATTAAAAGCTGCACAAGAAAAAACTAAACTAAAAGATGCCGTGAGAACTGCTGTAGGGAAATCTATGGGTAAAGAAATTGTAATAGCAGCTATGGATTTTTCATTTATTGGAGGGTCTATGGGAAGTGTTGTTGGAGAAAAAATTGCAAGAGCAATAGAATATTCAATTCAAAATAAACTGCCCTTCTTAATGATTTCAAAATCTGGAGGAGCCAGAATGATGGAGGCTTCTTTGTCTTTAATGCAACTAGTCAAAACCTCTGCAAAATTAGCTCAACTTGCTGAAGCTAAAATTCCATACATATCATTATGTACAGATCCAACCACGGGAGGAACAACAGCATCGTTTGCAATGTTAGGAGATATAAATATTGCAGAACCTAATGCTTTAATAGCCTTTGCTGGTCCTAGAGTAGTAAGAGATACTACTGGAAAAGATTTACCTGAAGGTTTTCAACGCTCAGAGTTTGTTTTAGAACACGGTTTTTTAGATGGAATCTATGAAAGAAAAGATCTAAAACAACAAATTAATCTTTACATAGATTTGATACAAAATCAACCTATTAGAGCTTAAAATAATTATAATTATACATACTAGTCTTCAATAGATTACATCGTGTCTCGCACTAAATTCATGTAAACTTATTTTGTAGGTTACCTTATAAAATAATTGTACATTTGCAACTTCAATGAAAAAATCATTGATGTACATAAAAATCATTTAAATAATATTGGCATGTATTTAACAAAAGAAGTAAAAGAAACCATCTTCGAAAAACACGGTAATAGTAAAACTAACACCGGTTCTGCCGAAGGACAAATTGCGTTATTTACGCACAGAATTAATCATTTAACAGGGCACTTAAAGCAAAATCGTAAAGATTTTAATACAGAGCGTTCTCTTGTAAAAATGGTTGGAAAGCGTAGAAGTCTTTTAGACTATCTAAAGAAAAAAGATATCACTAGATATCGTGCAATAATTAAAGAATTAGGAATTAGAAAATAATACCTATTCAAAAGAGGTAGCTTAAAGCTACCTCTTTTAATTTTTACTTCCATTGGATTAAAACAAACACACAACAACACACACAACAAGAAAAGTTTAATTAAGAAAGAATTATTAAAGTATGATTCCAAAAGTATTTAGAGAGGTCATAGACCTTGGAGATGGAAGAACCATCTCATTAGAAACCGGTAAACTAGCTAAACAAGCTCACGGTTCAGTTGTTGTTCAAATGGGAAAAGCAATGTTGTTATGTACTGTAGTATCTAACTACAAACAGAGCCCTGTTGACTTTTTACCATTAACTGTAGATTACAGAGAAAAATTTGCCGCAGCAGGTCGTTACCCAGGTGGATTCTTCAAAAGAGAAGCAAGACCAAGTGACGGAGAGGTATTAACAATGCGTTTAGTAGATCGTGTTTTACGCCCATTGTTCCCAAAAGATTATCATTCAGAAGTCCAAGTAATGATTCAATTAATGTCTAACGACGAAGATGTTATGCCTGATGCATTAGCAGGGCTGGCAGCTTCAGCAGCGATTCAATTGAGTGATTTTCCTTTTGAATGTCCTATTTCGGAAGCACGTGTGGCAAGAGTAAATGGAGAATTTGTTATTAATCCAAGTAGGGCTCAATTAGCAGATGCAGACATAGATATGATGATTGGTGCTTCTGCCGATTCAGTAATGATGGTAGAAGGTGAAATGGATGAATGTAGTGAGGAAGAAATGGCAGACGCTATTAAATTTGCTCATGAATCTATTAAAATTCAAATAGAAGCTCAGGTTCGTTTAGCGGAAGCTTTCGGCAAGAAAGAAGTACGTGAATACGAAACAGCAGAGCAAAATGAAGAATTAGAAAAAAGAATTCATGATTTAGCTTATGACAAATGTTATGCAATTGCTAAACAAGGTACATCCAAAGCCGAACGTGGAGCAGCATTTTCTGAGATAAAAGAAGAGGTAAAAGCTTCTTTTACAGAAGAAGAAATGGAAGAATTCGGTCATTTAGTAGGTGGTTATTACAGAAAAGCTGAAAAAGAAGCTGTTAGAGAATTAACGTTAGCTGAAGGAATTCGCTTAGATGGACGAAAAACTGATGAGATTAGACCTATTTGGTCTGAAATAGATTATTTACCATCAGTTCATGGCTCTTCTATATTTACCCGAGGAGAAACTCAAGCGCTTGCTACAGTTACTTTAGGAACTTCTAGAGATGCAAATAAAATAGACATGCCCTCTTATGAAGGTGAAGAAAAATTCTATTTACACTATAACTTCCCTCCTTTTTGTACAGGTGAGGCAAGGCCTTTAAGAGGTACCTCAAGAAGAGAAGTTGGTCATGGTAATTTAGCACAACGTGGTTTAAAAGGAATGATTCCAGATGATTGCCCTTATACTGTTAGAGTTGTGTCTGAAGTTTTAGAATCTAACGGTTCATCTTCTATGGCTACAGTTTGCGCCGGTACAATGGCATTAATGGATGCAGGAGTTCAAATGACTAGGCCTGTATCTGGTATTGCTATGGGATTAATTTCTGATGGTGATCGTTATGCAGTACTATCTGATATTTTAGGTGATGAAGATCATCTAGGTGATATGGATTTTAAAGTTACTGGAACTTCTGAAGGAATTACTGCATGTCAGATGGATATTAAGATTAAGGGATTGCCTTATGAGATTTTAGTAAGTGCACTAAAGCAAGCTCGCGATGGTCGTTTGCATATTTTAGATAAAATTACTGATACTATTGCTACAGCAAATGAAGAAGTAAAAGCTCATGCTCCTAAAATGATAAACAGAAGGATTCCAAACGAATTAATTGGTGCATTTATTGGCCCAGGTGGTAAACATATTCAAGAACTTCAGAAAGAAACAGAAACCACTATTGTAATTACAGAAGACGCTGTTACCGAAGAAGGGATCATCGAAATTCTAGGTACAAAACCTGAAGGAATTGAAGCTGTAATCGCAAGAATAGAATCTATGATGTTTAAACCTGAAAAAGGTTCTGTATATGAAGTAAAAGTTATTAAAATTTTAGATTTTGGTGCTGTTGTTGAATATACTGAAGCTCCAGGTAACGAAGTTTTACTTCACGTAAGTGAATTAGCTTGGGAACGAACAAATAATGTTACCGATGTAGTTAACATGGGAGATGTATTAGATGTTAAATACTTCGGCTTAGATCCAAGAACAAGAAAAGAAAAAGTTTCAAGAAAAGCAATTTTGCCAAAACCAGAAGGTTTTGTTGAAAGGCCACCAAGAGATAATTCTCGTGGTCGTGATAATCGTAGAGACAATCGTGGTCGTGATAATCGTAGAGATAATCGAAAGCCAAAAGAAGACAATAAAAAGGAAGAGTAAAATCTTTTATGTTGTAAATTTAAAATCGCTAAAAATATTTTTGGCGATTTTTTTGTTTACATACAATCGATATACTTTAATTTAGTTTCTTTGTAAATCAAAATGAAAATACAACGTCTGACATATCTTTCTCTAGGCTCTAATCAAGGAGATAAATTAAAAAATCTACAGAAAGCAATCAATGAAATTGCAGAAAATATTGGTGCTATTCATAGAATATCTTCTGTATATAAAACGAGTTCTTGGGGATATGACGGCGAAGATTTTTATAATATTTGTATAAGTGTTTCTTCATATTTACAGCCTGAAAACCTACTTGAAAAGCTGCTAAAAATTGAAGAAATCCTGGGCAGAGAAAGAAAAAAAATAGATAGTTATTCTGACAGAAAGATAGATATCGATATTTTATTATTTGATAACGAAATCATATTTTCAAAAGAAATTACCATTCCTCATCCTAGAATGTTGGAAAGAAAGTTTGTGTTAGTGCCGTTGGTTGAAATTGCAAAAAATACACTTCACCCCATAAAAAAGAAACAACTTTATAATTGTTTAAATGATTGTACTGACACCTCGTTAATTAAAGAAATTTCAGCTAAATTAAAAAGGCCTATTCCACTTACTGAAAAATATAATTATATTGCAATTGAGGGAAATATAGGCGCAGGGAAAACCTCGTTAGCAAAATTAATGAGTGATGAATTTAATGCTAGAGTTGTATTAGAACGTTTTGCAGACAACCCATTTCTTCCAAAATTTTATAAAGATAAAGAGCGTTTTGCTTTTCCTTTAGAAATGAGTTTCTTAGCAGACAGGTATCAACAGTTAATTGATGATTTGGCTCAATTTGATTTGTTTAAAAACCTTATTGTCTCTGACTACTATATTTTCAAATCATTAATTTTCGCTCAAGTAACATTACAGAAAGAGGAATTTTCTTTATATAGAAAAATATTTAATATTATGTATAGAGAAATCTCAAAACCAGATTTATACATTTATCTATATCAAAATACAAATCGTCTTTTAGACAATATTAAAAAAAGAGGACGAGAGTATGAGCAAAACATAGAGGCAAGTTATTTGAAAAAAATACATGACGGTTATAGCGGCTTCATTAAGACTGAACAACATCTTAACACATTAATTATTGATGTGTCTGAATTAGATTTTGTAAATAATTATAAGGATTATAAACAAATTCTAAAAATAATCAATCTACATACATCATCAATCTCAACTTAACATCTAGATATATTACGATAGTATTATTTCTTCAAGTCTAGTTTTTCAGCAAAATAATCACAGAAATCTCTCATTGTGGCTGTCATTTTTTGATCATCAGTTGCGCGTTCAAAACTAGCGGCCATAGAAACTAAAGTCTGATGAAAAAACTGTTTCATTTCATCAACAGGCATATCCTTAGTCCATAAATCCATTCGTAAAGTATCTTTTTTTTTATGATCCCAAACAGATAACATTATTGCTTTTGATGACTCATTCTCAATTCCTCCATCTTCAGCCGTCCAGCTTATATTTTCAGGAATTTTGTTTTCATCTAACTCAACAGTAAATTCAATTTTAGAAGTATGTTCTACGGCCATTATTTTCTTGGTTTGTATTTAGAATTTTTAAAAATCTCTTCTTCAGCTTTTACTAATAAATCTGATAAAGATACATCATTATTATCCATAAATGAGTGAACAATTTGTAGCCCAATCCACTGACCTATTCGTCCAGGAGAATTTCTGTCTTCACTTAAATAAAATTTTGAAAAAGGTGCCTCTTCTAAAAATCTTTTATTCAATTTTGTGTCAGTGCTATAT
Organism: Flavobacteriaceae bacterium; assembly: GCA_965657365.1. Taxonomy (GTDB): domain Bacteria; phylum Bacteroidota; class Bacteroidia; order Flavobacteriales; family Flavobacteriaceae; genus Polaribacter. Next base: position 28,018 of record CBFHOD010000006.1, on the reverse strand, counting down.
AATAATTTGTTTTCTATAAAGTATTTCCAAATTTGCTCTTCATTAGTAATGGCCCAATCATATTTTTGTTTAGTATACCCTATTTTTATTGAATCTGATTTCAGCGGTAAATAAAGATCAAGGAGATACAACTTTTTCCCTTCGTGAATCATTTTTGCTAAAAAAGACCTGTTTCTTAATGGGCTAAATTGAGAATCTATAATAGCGTTAGCTACATCAATAACAATTCTTTCACTGATGTTATTTTGTTTAATATATGATGGAAAATCACTATAAAATGGATGTTCATTACCAAGATATACATCAAGAGAAATAAATACTAAAAGTTTTGTATAAATAACTCTGTAGTCATAATCAATATTACTCAAACCCGTAATTATGTCAGGAACTTTAAACATTGGATTATAATAGGTGATATATTGAAATAGTGATCTTAATTCTTTTTCAATGTTAGAAAAAGAGGAAAATAATTTTTGAGTTTCCTTATATAATTCTTGTTCATCTTTATCTTTAATTTTAGCAATCCAAATACTATCTGGAGTATTCTCTGGAAAAAGTAACGGATATTTCTTTTTTAGTTCTTCTAAATTTTTGCCCTTGTGATTATAAAAATCTTGTTCAAATCTATTAATCATAAATTCTACCTTAATAATTGAAGTATCAATATTATTTTCCACTTCTTTTTGACAAGAATTGAAAAATATTAGAAGACAGGAAAATAAGAAATAATTTCGCATATGCTTTGTATCTTTGCTATGTGTTAAGAACGTCAAAAATACTAAAATAGTTTTCTATGAAAGTTGAAAAAGTTACACAATATATCATATCATGGTTAAAAGAGTATGCATCTAATGCTGGTGTTAAAGGTTTTGTAATTGGTGTTTCTGGAGGTATAGACTCAGCAGTTGCATCTACATTGTGTGCCAAAACAGGATACCCTACATTGTGTTTGGAGATGCCTATTCATCAAGAAGAAAATCAAGTAAATAGAGCAACACGTCATATTTCTTTCCTTAAAAATCATTTTAAGAATGTAACTTCAAATAGAGTGAATTTAACTCCAGTTTTTAACAGTCTAGTAGAGGCTATGCCAAAAGTTGTAAATGAAGATGATCGTTTTATGAGTTTAGCTAATACTAGAGCTAGATTGCGAATGACAAGTTTGTACTATTTTGCTGGTTTAGATAATTTATTGGTTGCAGGAACAGGAAATAAAGTGGAGGATTTTGGAGTAGGGTTTTATACAAAATATGGAGATGGTGGGGTAGATTTGAGTCCAATTGCAGATTTAATGAAGTCTGAAGTATACGAAATTGCTAATTTTTTAAAAATTAATAAAGAAATTCAAGAAGCTGCTCCAACAGATGGTTTATGGGGAGACGATAGAACTGACGAAGATCAGTTGGGTGCTAGTTATGATGAGTTAGAATGGGCCATGGAAATTCAAGAAATGGGTGGAAAAGTAAATGAATTTCAGGGAAGACAAAAAGAAGTATATCAGACCTACCTCAATTTAAATCAGTCAAATCAACACAAAATGAATCCAATACCTGTTTGTGTTATTCCAAAAAAACTATAATATTTTAGCTGAATTTAGTAATTTTTTAGCTTTTATTAATTTTCTGCGTCTTTGTCCTTTTGATATTTCTAACGGAGTCAAAATAACTAGAAAAAAGGATTTTATGATGAGGTTTAATTTTTTCATTTAGGGGTTTGTTAATTTTTATAAACTTTCACTTAGGTAAAATTAAAAAAAATATGGCGTATTTTAAATTCTTATTTTATTTTTTTGAAAAAATTCTAAACAACTCTCATCAATTTATTATAGAGTCGTTTTTTTAATGCAGTATAATTTTGAATCATTTCTAAATCAATATTTTGAACAGACAACCCCGCGTTTGGATTGATGAGTTTCTGTATTTTTTTATCAATAAGTATTCTTCTTAAATTTAAAATAGCATCAGAAACTAACTTAGACAATACCTCCACAGATTCAGTAACAAATATATTTTTGCGTTTCCAGTCACTTAAAGTATATTTTTCATCATCCATTAAAATTGAGGTCACAATAGAAGATATCTCAGGATTTGAATGGTTAATAAATGTCTCCATTTCAATCTTATCCTTCTGATTTAATTGATGAATCATTTCATAATAAATACTTTTGAAAATTTCATTTGAAAACTCTATTTCGTCATCTTGAAGATTTAAATACAACTCTTTTGAGACCTGATTGGTGTATTTTTCTTTTTCTATATGTATTAGTCCATCTTCATCTTCAACTTCTATGAAATCAATAAAATCTGTTTCCTGATTTCCAAACAATAATAAGATTCTAATAATTTCTCTTTCCAAAATAAATAAAGAGTTTACTTCTTTTAATTGTTCAGTTTGCTTTTTTACAACCTCAAATGATTGTTTTTCTTTTTGCTGAGCTTTATTAAAATCTTGTGTGGTTTTGGAAATCAACTGTGCTAATTCACTAAACAAAACCCGTTCTGAAATCTCCATAATACGAGAACATTCTTGCACATAAACTTCGCGTTGAATACTATCTGGAATTTTAGAAATACTTGTCACAATATCACGAATTAAACCTGCCTTTTTCACAGGGTCATTATTCGCGCCTTTCATTAAAAGTGATACTTTAAAATTGATGAAGTCTTGAGAGGATTCATCTAGATATTCTCTTAAAGAAGCTTCTGAATGTTTTTTTGCAAAACTATCTGGATCATCTCCATCTGGAAAAGTAATGACCTTCACATTCATTCCTTGTTCAAGAATTAAATCTATTCCTCTTAAAGAAGCTCTTATTCCAGCAGCATCTCCATCGAATAAGACGGTTATATTTTTTGTGAGTCTATTAACCAGTCTAATTTGATCTGAAGTTAATGCAGTACCAGAAGAGGCAACTACATTCTTGATACCCGTTTGATAAAAAGAAATGACATCTGTATAGCCTTCTACTAAATAGCAATTATCTTGTTTGGCTATTTCCTTTTTAGCCTGATATATTCCATACAAAATTTTACTTTTATGGTAGATATCGCTCTCTGGAGAATTTACATATTTAGCTGTCTTCTTATCTGTTGATAGGGTTCTACCTCCAAAACCTAAAACGCGACCAGACATACTATGAATGGGAAACATCACACGACCTTTAAAACGGTCAAATTGTTTATTTTCTCTCACAATGGTAACTCCTGTACTAGCCAAGTATTTTATATCATAGCCTTTTTTTAGAGCTTCATTGGTAAAAGAGTCCCAGGTATCTAGACAATACCCTAAATCAAATCTTTTGATAATGTCTTCATTAAAACCTCTTTCCTTAAAATAGGAGAGGCCTATTGCTTTTCCTTGAGTAGAGTTTAATAAAACATCATGAAAATATTCTTTAGCAAAATTTGAAACTAAAAACATACTTTCACGCTCATTCATTTGTTCTTTCTCTTCATCTGACTGAACTGTTTCCTCAATTTCTATGTTGTATTTTTTAGCAAGAAACTTAATGGCTTCAGGATAAGAGTAATGTTCATGTTCCATCAGAAAAGAAACAGCATTACCTCCTTTTCCAGTACTAAAATCTTTCCATATTTGTTTTACTGGTGACACCATAAAAGAAGGAGTTTTTTCATCAGTAAAAGGACTTAATCCTTTGAAATTACTTCCTGCTTTTTTTAATTGAACAAACTCACCAATAACCTCCTCTACACGGGCAGTTTCAAAAACTCGATCGATGGTACTTCTTGATATCATTTACATTAGACTTGGGAAAGTTAAAAACAAATATAGTAATTAGAAATTTTGAATGATTTGAAAATTAAAAAACCTCACTAATTTAATTAATGAGGTAAGTAAGTTTTTTACGTCCAAAATTAAGAGGCTGCTCTTAATTTTTTTAGCCTAGTTTTTGTCATTTTTTCTTCTGCATAATCTTTCGTTACAATCAATTGTTTTTCATCAGAACTTGGCAATTCAAACATAGCATCTGTAAGAATAGCCTCACAAAGTGAGCGCAATCCTCTAGCCCCTAATTTATATTCAACTGCTTTTGCCACAATATAATTTAAAGCACCTTCTTCAATAGTAAAATCTACATCATCCATTGAGAAGAGTTTTTTATATTGTTTAATAATAGAATTCTTAGGTTCTGTTAATATTGATCTTAAGATTTTTGCACCCAACGGATGCATATAACTTAAAACTGGTAATCGACCTATAATTTCAGGTATTAAGCCAAACGATTTAAGATCAGAAGGAATAATATATTGTAGTAAGTTTTCCTCATCAATTTTATCCTCTTCTATCGATGCACCAAAGCCAACCGCCTTCATATTTAACCTTTTACTTATTATCTTATCAATTCCAGAAAAAGCTCCACCAGCAATAAATAAAATATCTTTAGTGTTAATTTCTATAAATTTTTGCTCAGGATGTTTTCTACCTCCTTTTGGAGCAACATTTACAACAGAGCCTTCTAATAATTTTAATAATGCTTGTTGTACTCCTTCTCCAGAAACATCTCTTGTAATAGATGGATTGTCTCCTTTACGAGCAATTTTATCAATTTCATCAATAAATACGATTCCTCTTTGTGCTTTTACAACATCATAATCTGCAGCCTGCAACAACCTACTTAGTATACTCTCTACATCTTCACCCACATATCCTGCTTGGGTTAATACAGTGGCGTCTACAATAGAAAAAGGAACATTTAACATTTTAGCAATACTACGTGCAATTAATGTTTTTCCTGTTCCAGTTTCACCAACTAGAACAATATTACTTTTTTCAATCTCAACCTCATTTTCATCATTTACCTGAGTAAGTCTTTTGTAGTGGTTATAGACAGCTACTGACATTGCTTTTTTTGTTTCATCTTGTCCAATAACATATTGATCTAAAAAAGATTTAATTTCTAAGGGTTTTTTAAGAATAATTTCTTTTGCTAAAACTCCTGATGAAGACTCTGAAATCTCTTCCTCAACTATACCATGAGCTTGTTCGATACATTTATCACAAATATGCGCATCCATGCCGGCAATTAATAAATCTGTTTCAGATTTTTTTCTCCCACAAAACGAACATTCTAAATTTTCTTCCTTTGCCATTACTTCATTACTATTAAATTTATAGCAGTTACTTTCTCACCAAAACTTCGTCAATCATACCATAAGCTTTAGCCTCTTCAGCCTTCATCCAATAGTCTCGATCAGAGTCGTCATGTACTTTTTTAACTGTTTGTCCTGAATGCTTTGCAATTATTTGATACAATTCATCTTTCAATTTCATGATCTCTCGCGCAGTGATCTCAATATCTGATGCCTGGCCTTGAGCACCACCTAAAGGTTGGTGAATCATGACCCTAGAATGAGGAAGCGCTGAACGCTTTCCTTTTTCTCCTGCACACATTAAAACCGCTCCCATTGATGCAGCCATTCCTGTACAAATTGTTGCTACATCTGGTTTTATAAATTGCATAGTATCATAGATACCTAATCCTGCATATACTCCTCCACCTGGAGAATTTATATATATAGATATGTCTTTGGAGGAATCTACACTTTCTAAAAATAATAACTGAGCTTGAATAATGTTTGCTACTTGATCATTAATTCCGGTACCTAAAAAGATAATTCTATCCATCATTAAACGAGAAAAAACATCCATTGCAACAGCATTTAATTGGCGCTCTTCTATAATATTAGGAGTCATATTTGTGATTAACTGATTGTAATATGTGCTACTAATTCCTTGATGTTTAGTCGCATATTTCTTGAATTCTCTTCCGTAATCCATTGATTTATTTTTTTTAAAAATTATACTTGTAAAGATAGTAACTATTCATGAATAATTTTGAAACTCTACAAAGCAAAAAAAACTTCTCTTTAGAGAAGTTTTTTTTTCCTTATTTTAAAAGTTAAAGATTATTTATAAACTTCTTTTACAAAGCCTTCATAATTTACTTTTTTTGTTTTAAACGTCATTTTCTCTTTGTAAAAAGTCATTAATTTTTGACTTAATAATTGATCTTGAAGTTTTTTTGCTTCTTCTTGATTTCCAAGAATCCTATTAGCAATATCATCTAACTCAGCATCTTCTGGGTTCATGTTTCCAAACTGTGCCATCTGAGTTCTTATAAACCCTTTTGCATAGTCTTTTAGTTCTTCATAATCCAATTTAATGTCATTTTCTTTTAATATTTTTTCTTGAATTAATTGATAACGTAACCCTTTTTCTGACTTATTATATTCTTCTGCGGCTTGTTCTGAAGTTAATTGTGTTTCACCTGCTGTAGCTAACCACTTTTGTAAAAATTCTGAAGGTAAATCAAAACTTGTATTGTCAATTAAAAACTCAGTAACTGAATTTAATAACTGCTGATCTGCTTGTTGTTGAAATTGCTTTTCTGCATCTTCTTTAATTTTATTTCTCAATTCAGTTACTGACTTTACGCTTCCATCAGTGAATAATTTATCAAATAACTCTTGATCCAAATCAGCTAATTCAATTTCAGTAGTCTCTTCTATGGTAAACGAAACCTTTATGTTTAAGCCTTCTATTTCATCATTAGAAAGACTAAGAGCACCCATTAGTTTTGAATCCTCAGAAAACAAACCTTTGGTTTTTAATTCAATAACATCACCCACTTTACAACCCACAAACTTTTTTAAGTTTGCTTTTCCTTTTAAATCAGTTAGATTAATGGTAGATTTATTTTCAATCTCTTTTTCTTCGTTAACAAAAGTACCTGTTACATTTGTTTTTTCGTTAATGACATCTACTGCTGACATTTTTCCATAACGGGATTGTAAATTTTCTACTTCTTTGTCTATTAGAGAGTCATCTGCATTAATAACATATTGAGTGATTTTCTTTTTTGAAGTTAAATTAACTTCGAACTGAGGAACTAAACCTAATTCAAACTCAAAAGAAAAATTCTTTGTATCCCAAGTAAAATTTTCCTGACTTCTAGGAATTGGATTTCCTAAAATTTCTATTTTTTCTTCAGTAAGATATTTGTTTAAAGAATCTTGTAAAAGCTTATTTACTTCATCAATCATAATTGATTTTTCATACTGCTTTTTTATCAATCCCATAGGCACGTGACCTTTTCTAAAACCAGGAATGTCTGCTTTTTTTCTATAATCAACTAAAATCTTATCAACTTTTGGCTGATAATCGTCTGCGATTATATCTACTTTCACAACTGCATTTAATGCATCAGTATTCTCTCTTGTAATATCCATTATCGTGTATTCTTCTTAAAAAATTGAGTGCAAAATTACATCTTTTTCTTAATTCTTACAATGTTTAAATACTTGAATTTCAGGTGAGTCTTATTGAGGTAAATAATGGCTAGCTACTTATTATTTTCTTCAGTTGCTTTTCTTTCCAATTCTGCCTGAAATTCCTCCATTACTGGGTTAACTGTACTTTCTGGAATGTCTGAAACTTTAATGTACATAAGCCCATCAACAGCATTATTAAATTTTGGATCTACATTAAAAGCAACCAATCTGGCATTCTGCTTTACGTATTTTTTTATCAGCACAGGAATTCTTAAAGCTCCAGGCTCTATTTCATCTATTACCTTGTCAAATTTTTGCATATCTGCTTTTGCAGCATCAAAAACAAAATCTTTATCTGCATCTTTTAATTTTACTTTAAATTCTTTTTTGGGTTGAATATACTGAGCTATGTAGGGATCATAATAATGTGATTTCATAAATTCTATCATTAATGATTTTGAAAAATCAGAAAATTGATTACTAATACTTACACCGCCCATTAAATATTTATACTCTGGATACCTTAAAGTTACATGAACAATACCTTTCCAAAGAAGAAAGAGTGGCATTGGCTTTTGTTGATACTCTTTTATGATAAAAGCCCTACCCATTTCAATTGTTCGTTCCATCATACCATGTAACTCTGGCTCCAAACGAAATAAAGTTTGAATGTAAAAACCAGATATTCCATGTTTTTTGTAAATATCTTTTCCAAGTCCCATTCTATAGGCTCCTACCAAAACCTTCGATTGTTTATCCCAAAGGAATAAATGATGGTAATACGCATCAAATTTATCTAGATCTATAGCCTTGTTTGTTCCTTCTCCAATATCTCTAAAAGTAATTTCTCTGAGTCTACCTATTTCGTGTAATAGATTTGGGATTTTTCTAGCCGATGCAAAAAACACTTCATAGTTTTTACTTTCCAAAAGCCTTTTACCTTTTTTTCTTAACGAATTAACTTCTTTAATAAAATCTTGAATATTTTTTTGAGAAGTTATTTTTTTGGGAGGTGTTGTAATTTTTAAATTTTGAGCGGAAAGGATTTTTTGTGGATTTTTTACAAAAGGATTTGCTAACATGTATGTTTTCTTTCTTAAGTAATTATAAAAAGAATTTATGTCTTTGAACTCCAATTGATCTTTAACCGGTATAGGTTTACCTATTCTAACCTTAATCACTCTATTTTTTTGAGATAACAACTCTGAAGGTAATTTAGCTGTTCTAAACGTATCATTAATTTTTGATAAAATATAAAAAAGCTTGCTGTTTTTAGCATGAAAATATATGGGTATCACAGGTACCTCTGCTTTCTTTATTAGCTTAACAGCTCCTAACTCCCAAGGTTTATCAACCATTAATTTTCCATCTCTATAAGTTGAAACCTCCCCGGCAGGAAAAATTCCTAATGGACTTCCTTCTTTTATGTGTTGAAGTGAACTTTTTAACCCCATCAAACTAGATTTGGTATCCTTATGATTCTCAAAAGGATTTACTGGCATTACATAAGACTTAAGAGGTTCTATTCTATGTAGCAGAAAATTTGCAATTATTTTATAGTCTGGCCTGTATTCAATTAATAATTTTAATAAGAGGATCCCATCGATTCCTCCTAAAGGATGATTTGAAACTGTAATAAAAGAGCCATTTTTAGGTATTCTTTTTAAATCCTCTTCGGGAATTTCAAACTCAATTTGAAATTCTTCTAAAATACCATTTAAAAAATATAAATCTTTTTTGTCTTTATGTTTTTGATATATTTTATTGATTTTAGAAATTCGTAGTAATCTCAATAAAATCCAACCTGTGAAAGTTCCAATAAGACCAAACTTATCAGTTCCAATTACTTTGGCGATTTCTTTAGATGTAACTAACTCCATAAATTATACTTCAGGTAAACACAAACTTAACCAAAAAAATAAAATTCAGGACATTTATTCTTTTTGAATTATAACCTGAGCAGTACTTTTATTAATTTGAGATAACAGTGAGGTTCCCAAATTATAAATTTTACTGAGTGAATTTTCATTAAAATGTCTAACTGTGAATAAATCAACATTTTTCACAAAAGATACATTATACATTACTTTAATTTCATTGAAAAACTGATCAAAATGATTTAAATTATTGTCTAAACATACAGAAAAACTAATCGCTGAATTTTGTATGAGGTTAACTTTCAATTGGTATTTGTGAAAAAGCTTAAAAATTTCACTAATATTTTCTTCTACAATAAATGAGAAATCTAATGATGCTATTGAAACTAATACTTGATTTTTTTTGACTATGTAACATGGAACATGAGGAATCATCTCAGCTTTATTAGTAACTTTTGTTCCTTTAGAATTAAGGTTTTTAAATGATCTTACAATCAACGGTATTTTTTTATTTTGAATAGGTTTGATTGTTTTAGGGTGAATCACCGAAGCACCATAAAAGGCCATTTCAATTGTTTCCTCGTAAGAAATTTGCTCGAGTAGTTGTGGGTCTTTAAATTCTCTTGGATCTGCGTTCAAAACCCCTGAAACATCTTTCCAAATCGTGAGGCTTTCAGCACCTAAACAATATGCAAAAATCCCAGCAGTAAAGTCAGAACCTTCTCGTCCAAGAGTAGTTGTATTTCCAATTGAATCACCTGCTATAAATCCTTGAACTATAGTTGTTATTGAGGTATCTACCTCAGTTTTAATGCGTTTTTCTGTTTCTACCCAATTCACTGAAGCATCTCTAAAAACAGCATCTGTTATTACGAGCTCTCTTGCATCTCTCCAGCTATTAGATATCCCTACATCATTTAGATATTCACTAACTATTGTTGTAGATAATAGTTCTCCATAACAAACAATTTGATCATATAAATAATCATAATCGTCAGAATGATTATGGGTTAAAAAATCAATTAATTTTCCAAATAATAAGTTTGTTTTTTCATGTATTTCGTGATTTTTACTAAAGAGGGTTTTTAAAATTTGTGTATGAAAGTTAGAAGTAAAATTTATAGATTCAGTTAGCTTTTCTTTATCATTGTTTATGTATGCATCTGTAATTTTTTCAAATGCATTAGTCATTTTACCCATAGCAGAGATAACCACTAGACAGTTTCCTGTATCTTCTTTATTAAGTATACTAGCTATATTTTTTATAGCATTAGCACTATTTATTGAAGCACCACCAAATTTAAAAACCTTCATATTAATTGTTTTGAATAAATTTTTCTAAGTTTTCTTTATTCATTTGAACCACAGACCAATTATTCAAGTAGGTAGCTCCAGTGCTTTTATAAAAATCAATAGCATTTGAATTCCAGTCAATTACCTCCCATGCTACTCTATTAAAGTTGTGATCATATGCGTATTTTAAAACTGCGGTATATAATGCCTTTCCTGCTCCTATCTTTTGTTTACTTTTTGTGACAATTAAATCTTCTAAATGTAACGTTCTTCCTTTCCAAGTTGAGAATCGTTCATAAAAAAGTGCAATTCCAATGATTGCATTTTCTTGCTCAGCAACAAAAACCCTAAACTTTGGTGGGTTAGAAAAACCATCCCGAATTAAATCATCAACAGAAATATCTACTGCATCTGGTTCTTTTTCAAAAACTGCGAGTTCTGTAATTAAATTGAGTACCGATTCCATGTCCGTCTTTTCTGCCAATCTTAGTGTAAAATTCATTTTATTTTTATTTTTTTTCAAAGATAGTTTTTTTGATATCAGCTCAAAAAAAATGGCTATTTAATACCTTTTTAATGTTTTTGTTTAAAATTATAAAAGCATTTTTTAACCCTTAATAAAATGAGTTACGAAATCGTTGTAGTTGATTAAAAATTCAGCATCTTTGCATAAAATTAAAACCCTTTTCATGGCTAGTAAAAATCAAACCCTAGGTGAATTTATTATTGAAAATCAATCCTCATTTAAATATTCTTCTGGAGAATTATCTAGACTAATTAACTCAATTCGTCTTGCTGCAAAAGTGGTAAATCATGAAGTAAATAAAGCTGGACTAGTAGATATTATTGGTATTGTAGGTGATACCAATATACAAGGTGAAGATCAACAGAAACTTGATGTATATGCCAATGAGAAATTTATACAGACACTTACTAACAGAAATATTGTTTGTGGAATTGCTAGCGAAGAGGAAGATGATTTTATTACCGTAAATAGTCAAGATGAAAATCATCAAAATAAATATATCGTTTTAATTGATCCCTTAGATGGTTCCTCAAACATCGATGTAAATGTTTCGGTAGGAACCATTTTTTCTATATACAGACGTATTACCCCTGTTGGAACTCCTGTTCAATTAAAAGATTTTTTACAAAAAGGAAATCAACAGGTTGCAGCCGGCTATATTGTTTATGGAACGTCTACAATGCTTGTTTATACCACGGGAGACGGGGTAAATGGATTTACCTTGAATCCTGCAATAGGGAGTTATTATTTATCACATCCAAATATTAAATTCCCTGAAAATGGAACCATATACTCTGTTAATGAAGGAAATTATGTTCACTTCCCACAAGGAATAAAAAACTACATAAAATATTGCCAAAAAGAGGAAGGAAATAGACCCTATACAAGTAGATACATAGGTTCTTTGGTTTCAGATTTTCATAGAAATATGATAAAGGGAGGGATTTATATATATCCTAAAAGTTCTAAAAATTTAAATGGTAAACTTAGATTACTTTATGAATGCAATCCTATGGCATTTTTAGCTGAGCAAGCAAATGGAAAAGCTAGTGATGGTTTTAAAAGAATTATGGACATAAAACCCACTGAACTTCATCAAAGAGTACCTTTCATATGTGGAAGTAAAAATATGGTCAATAAAGCTGAAGAGTTTATGTTGGCCTCTAAATAATATTTGTTTATGATGCTATCAATTATGAAAAAGTGAAGTTCTTGTCTGCATCGTTATTAATAGTTAAATTTGTATCAATTATTATTTAGCAATAACATAAAATTATAAAATATGGCTTTTGAATTACCAGAATTAGGTTATGCATATGATGCATTAGAACCTAACATAGATGCGAGAACTATGGAAATACACCACAGTAAACATCACAACGGTTACACAACGAAATTAAACGGAGCTATTGCAGGATCTGATTTAGAAGGAAACTCAATAGAAGAAATCCTAGAAAACCTAGATATGAGCAACGGAGCTGTTAGAAATAATGGTGGTGGCTTTTACAATCATTCTTTATTTTGGTCTGTAATGAATCCAAATAATACTGGTGAATTATCAGGAGACTTAAAAGATGCTATCATGGCTGAATTTGGTTCTTTTGATGCTTTTAAGGATGCTTTTTCCAAAGCAGCAGCAACTCAATTTGGTTCGGGTTGGGCTTGGTTATGCGTTCACCCTGGTGGGAAAGTAGAAGTTTGTTCTACTCCAAACCAAGACAACCCTCTAATGCCAGGTGTTACTTGTGGTGGAATACCAATTTTAGGAATTGATGTTTGGGAACATGCATACTATTTAAACTATCAAAATAGACGTCCAGATTATATTGAAGCTTTCTTTAATGTAATTAACTGGAACGAAGTTGCTAGCAGATATGCAGCTAACAAATAAATGATATTACCTTTTAGGTACTCATTCACATTGCAAAACTAAAAAAGCATCCAAATTGGATGCTTTTTTTTAGAATTGTTCTAAAACCTGAATACGTTCTTTAATCGGAGGATGTGTTGCAAAAATTCCATTAAAAAAAGTACTCAATGATTTTCGATCTTTCTTCTTTGTAGGATGGTCTATAAACATCTGGGCCACATCATCTCTTTTTACTGCCTCTATCCATGGGTCTTTAGAAATCTTCTTTAACGCACTTGCTAAAGCTAATGGGTTTTTTGTCATCTCTGCAGCTCCAGCGTCTGCTAGATACTCTCTCTTTCTAGATAAAGCAAATCGGAAAAATGAAGATAAAATCATTCCTATAATTCCTAGCAACACAACTATTAAAACGATTGCTAGAGCACCGCCTTCTTTTTTTCCTCTTCCTCTTCCAGCAAACCGAAGACTTCGGAAAGCCATTTCGGTAATAAAAGCAAAGATTCCTACAAAAATAATGGAGACAATTAGCAATCGAACGTCACGATTGATAATATGGGTTAATTCATGAGCAATTACAGACTCTAACTCATCATCTTCTAATTTATTAATAATTCCTCTAGAGAGTGTTACCGCAAATGTTTTATCGCTTAATCCACTGGCAAAAGCGTTTAAAGAATCATCTTCAATAAGATGTATTTTTGGCATTTTAATCCCTTTAGAAATACAAAGATTTTCTGCAAGATTATACACTCTTTTATTTTCTTTTCTTTCTAATGGTTTAGAGCCTGTTGCCCTACGAATCATTGCAGAATGTGAAATCCATGCAATTAAAAACCACATCAAAACTCCAATAGTTACAAAGGGAACTGAATACAAAAAACCACTATGAACAGTGTCTATACTAAATGAAATTTCTTCATCCACTATAAATATATTTACTGCAAAAAAGAAAAGCCATACCAATCCAAGTAGTAGTATAGGGAAGGCGATAAGCAGCAGAATAGATTTCCTATTATTACTACTTATTTGAGATTGTAACCCAACATATTTCATAGATTAAAAGCTAACCTTAGGTACTTTGTCTAGCGCCTCTCTTTCTGAAGTACCAACATCAAACATCGATTCTCTCCCAAAAGAGAACATTCCAGCGATTATATTTGAAGGAAAAGTTTCAACAGCATTATTATACTCCTTGGTAGCAGAATTGAAGAACCTTCTTACAGCAGACAACTTATTTTCTACATCAGAAATTTCTTCTTGTAACTGAGTAAAATTACTACTTGCTTTTAAATCAGGATATGCTTCAACAGCAATATTTAAACCGCTTAATGCAGTAGATAGTTGATTTTCAGCAGCTATTTTTTCATTAATGGTAGATGCATTTAAAGCCCCCGCTCTGGCAGCAGTAATATTGGTTAATACTTTTTCTTCGTGTTTCATATATCCTTTTACAGTATCAACCAATTGTGGAATTAAATCATGACGTTGTTTTAATTGTACATCGATATCTGCGAAAGCATTTTCTCTGTTATTGCGAAGTTTTACAAGTCTATTGTAGAATGAAATAAGCATCAGTAGTACAAGTACTATGACCGCTAAAAATGTAATTGTGGGTATGAACATAACAATTTTGTTTTGATTTTCTCAAATATAATCGATTATTTAATATAAATCAAAACACTTTTAATAAGCTCTTTTTTTATTCCCCTCATAAAAATTGATGAAGGCTTCATTTACCACTCTGTGCCCACCATCTGTGGGGTAATTTCCAGTGAAATACCAATCACCTAAATTATCTGGACATGCTTTATGTAAATTATCAACTGACTGGTAAATTACTTCAACTTCTGCATTGATATCATTAGTTTTTAGCATTTGTGCAATCTTTTTAGACACTTGCTCCGAAGTGAATGGACTATAGATCTCTTTTACATAATTAACAATTTCAGCATCTTCTTTTTCTCGCTGATCAATTGCTTTTTTATAAACTAAATCCACTACATGATATTGATTTGTTTCTTTTAATAATTCTAAGGCTGCTTTAAAAGCAATAAAATCCTCTATTCTAGCCATATCAATTCCATAACAATCTGGATAACGAATCTGTGGTGCAGATGATACTACTACAATTTTCTTAGGGCTTAATCTGTCTAAAATCTTAATGATACTTTTCTTTAGAGTGGTTCCTCTAACAATACTATCATCAATAATAACCAAGTTATCAGTAGGTTTTACAACTCCGTAAGTAACATCATATACGTGAGCTACTAAATCATCTCTACTACTATCGTCTGCAATGAAGGTTCTAAGTTTAGCATCTTTAATTGCTATTTTTTCAAAACGCGGTCTTTCTGATAAAATTTCGGTTACTTTTTTAGCTGATAGTGATTTACCTCCTGATAATATTTTTGCAGTTTTTTGTTCATTTAAAAAATCTTCAGCAGCCTCAGTCATTCCATAAAAAGAAGTTTCTGCAGTATTTGGAATAAATGAAAAAACACTATTAGAAATATCATTATCAATAGATTTTAAAATTTGAGGAAAAACAAGTTTCCCTAAATTTTTACGTTCTTGATAGATATATGAATCACTCCCTCTGGAAAAGTATATACGTTCGAATGAACATGATTTTTTTTCTCTAGAATCCAATACTTTTTTAATAGAGGTAACCCCATTTTTTTTAATTATAAGTGCATGCCCCCTTTTTAATTCTTTAACATCTTTTATAGAAACATTAAATACTGTTTGAATTACTGGTCTTTCTGAAGCGACAACAACAACCTCATCATCTTCATAAAAATAAGTAGGTCTTATTCCATTTGGATCTCTTAATACAAAAGCATCACCATGACCAACTAATCCTGCCATAGCATAACCACCATCCCAGTTTTTTGATGATCTTTTTAAAACATTTTGTAGATCTAAATGTTCCTCAATAAAAGGTGAAGCATCTTTTTTATTGAATCCTTTTTCTTTCGCTTCCCTATATAATTTAGAAACTTCTTCCTCTAAAAAATGACCTATTTTTTCCAAAACTGTTACTGTATCTGTAAACTCTTTTGGATGTTGCCCTAATTCAACTAATTCTTCCAGTAACTTTCTAGAATTAGTCATATTAAAATTTCCTGCAACGATTAAATTTTGATGCTTCCAATTACTTTGACGTAAAAAAGGATGAACACTTTCAATACTATTTTTCCCAAAAGTTCCATAACGTACATGCCCCAAAAACAAGTTACCTAAATAAGGTAAATTTTCTTCCTGCCAGGCAACGTCATTTAATTTATTTTGATTTTTTTCTAAAACTCCATTTAAACGTTCATTTATTTGAGCAAATATATCTTGTATGGGTTGAGATTTATTAGACCTTACTCTACTGATATAACGTGTACCTGGAGAAACATTAAATTTCACACTTGCAAAACCAGCACCATCTTGTCCTCTATTGTGCTGTTTTTCCATCAATAAATACATTTTATTGATTCCGTAAAAAGCTGAACCATATTTGTCCTTATAAAACTGTAATGGTTTCTTTAATCTTACTAAGGCAATTCCACATTCATGTTTAATAGCGTCGCTCATAGTTTAGTCATGTGTTTATTAAAAAAAAATCCGCGCAAGCGCGGAAGTAATTATTATGCTAATTTAATTTCAAATTGAGTTAACTCTTTAAAAACTTTTAATCTGTCTTGTACTTCGTATGCTTTTAAACTTTCCATTCGTTCTGTTCCAAATTTCTCCACACAGAAAGAGGCTAAATTTGATCCATATATAACAGCATTTTTCATATTCTCAAAAGAAATATCTTCTGTTTTTGCTAAATACCCAGAAAAACCCCCAGCAAATGTATCACCTGCCCCTGTTGGATCAAAAACCTCAGCTAAAGGTAAAGCTGGAGCAAAAAACATTTTACCTTCATTAAATAATAATGCTCCATGTTCTCCTTTTTTAATAATTACAAATTTTGGCCCCATTTTATGGATTTTATTTGCTGCGTTTACCAAAGAATATTCTCCACTTAATTGACGAGCTTCTTCATCGTTAATTGTAATTACATCTACTTTTTTCAATACTGAATGCAAATCTTCTAAAGCAGCATCCATCCAAAAATTCATGGTGTCTAAGATCACTAATTTTGGTTTTGCAACAAGTTGATCTAACACAGAATTTTGTGTTAGTGGATGTAAGTTTCCTAGCATAACAATAGCTGCGTCTTTAAAAGCTGTTGGCACTATTGGAGTAAAATCTGCCAATACGTTTAATTCAGTAACTATAGTGTCTCTGGAGTTCATATCATTGTGATATCTTCCACTCCAAAAAAATGTTTTCCCTTCTTTTACTACTTCAATACCCTCAGTATTAATACCTCTTTTATTCATCATTTCAAGATATGAGTGAGGGAAATCTCCACCGACTACAGAAACAACACCGGTTTGAACTCCAAACTGAGCTGCAGCTAAACCAACAAAAGTTCCTGAACCTCCTAAAATTTTATCGGTTTTGCCAAACGGAGTTTCTATGGCGTCAAATGCAACAGTTCCAACTGCTAATAATTTACTCATTTCTTGTTTTTTTAACGTAATTTTGCATTACGCTATGTAATCACTTGTAAAAGTTCAAAAATAAGTTTTAAAAAATGACAATCAAAGAAATACAAGAAGAAATAATTGACGAGTTCAATCTATTTGATGATTGGATGGAGCGTTATGAATATCTTATTGAATTAGGCAAATCACTTCCAATGATTGACCAAAAATACAAACTAGATGAAAATATTATTAAAGGATGTCAATCTAAAGTCTGGTTGTATTCTGAAATGAATGAATCTAAAATTGACTTTACCGCAGACAGCGATGCTATTTTAACTAAAGGGATAGCAGCATTACTTTTACGTGTTTTTTCAAACCAAACACCTCAAGATATATTAATGGCAGACACCCTTTTTATTGATGAAATTGGGCTCAAAGAACATTTATCTCCAACTAGAGCAAATGGATTGGTTTCGATGCTTAAACAAATAAAACTATATGCCATCGCTCAACAAGCAAATTCATCTAATTAATTATAACTTTATAAATTATTTTTCTAAAAATGACAGAACAAGAAGTTCAAGAAATAGGTGACAAAATAGTAGGGGTTCTAAAAACCATTTATGATCCAGAAATTCCAGTAGATATCTATGAATTAGGGTTAATTTATGATGTATTTGTAAATGATGAAAATAATGCAAAGATATTAATGACTTTAACATCACCTAACTGCCCAGTTGCTGAGAGTCTTCCCTTAGAAATTGAAGATAAGGTGAAGTCTTTAAAAGAAATAAACAATGCTGAGGTTGAAATTACTTTTGATCCTACTTGGACTAAGGAAATGATGAGTGATGAGGCAAAATTAGAATTAGGAATGTTATAAGGTAATATTTAGAATATTTTAAAATGTCAGATGAAATTATAAATAAAGTTTCAAATAGTAAACTAATAACTATTGATTTAGAGGAGTTATACCCTGCCGGCAGAAGAATTACTCTAGATATTAAATATTGGTTATTTGAGGGGATTATTTTGAAAGAGAAAGATTTTAGAACTTTCGTAAAAAATCATGATTGGTCTATTTACAAAGACTCTTTTGTTGCTTTAACATGTTCTGAAGATGCTATTATACCCTCATGGGCTTATTTATTAATTTCTGCTGAACTAGCTCCTTTTGCAAAAAAAATTGTTGTAGGTGATTTAACCCTTTTAGAAACCATCATATTCAGTGAAATTATCCAAAATTACAACACTGAAAGGTTCAAAGATAAACCCATAATAATTAAAGGTTGCGCCAACAAACCCATACCATCGTCAGCTTTTGCAATGTTAATTCAGAAGTTACATCCAATAGCAAAAACTATTATGTACGGAGAGGCTTGCTCTACTGTTCCAATATCTAAAAGAAAAAAATAATTTTT
>CBFHOD010000006.1:0-9112 GCA_965657365.1 Flavobacteriaceae bacterium | reverse complement strand
ATCTTTTTCAAATTGGCTTGCGGGTGGTGAAAATAATGTTGCAGGAAATATTGGTGTTAATTATGATTTTAATTATAGAAATAAAAAATGGAAATGGGATAATAAAATCATTTCTTCATTTGGCATAACTCATGCAAATAAACAAGGTTTTAGAAAAACAGATGATCGATTTGAATATAACTCTATTCTCGCACTAGAGTCTATCGAAGAATGGTATCTCTCTTTTTTCTCAAACTTTATATCTCAATTTTCAAGAGGTTTTGATTATTCTCAAGATCCAAGACAAGAAGTTTCCTCAATTTTATCTCCTGCGTATTTTAGTTTTGGGCCAGGTATACTATGGCGTAAAAATGAAAACTTAAGAGTGAATATAGCTCCTGCAACTTCAAGGTTTATTTTTGTTTCAAAACCATTTTCTGGGATGTATGGTGTTCCTGAAGGGAAGAGATCTATTTATGGTATTGGATTAAATATGTCTGCCTATTTAAAATTTAAATTAATGGACAATGTTACTGTAGAGAACATTATTGCTTTATATTCCGATTACACGAATAATCCACAAAACATAGATATAAATCATCAAGCAAACTTCGAGGTTGATATAAATAAATATTTATCTGTAAATCTAACATTACATTTAAAATCGGATACAAATGCCTCAACTAAGATTCAATTCAGGCAACTTTTCGGTCTAGGTGTAAACTATACTTTTCATAAAATATAGTAACGATGAATAAAGTAACTATTCAAAATAGTTTGTTTTAAATTCTAAAGTATATATCAATCATTAATAATGAAATCACTTCGAATCTTCTTTTTTGGTATCTTTACTGATAAAAATTGATTAATGACATTATTACTTGTTTACGCAACTGTATCAATATTTTTCTCATTTCTATGTTCTATTCTAGAGGCGGTATTATTAAGTGTTACCTCTACTCATATTAATTTAAAAAAGAAAGAAGGTTATCAGTATGCTTCAATTTTGGAGGAGTTAAAAAAAGATGTAGACAAGCCTTTAATTGCAATTTTAACACTTAATACCATAGCACATACAGTAGGAGCTATTTTAGTTGGTGTACAAGCTGAGCAACTTCCTTATAAAATAGAATTTTTAGGAATTAATATCGTTGGAATCGTTTCTGCTATTATGACTTTATTGATATTAGTGGTTTCTGAAATTATTCCAAAAACTATTGGTGCATCTTATTGGCAGCAATTAAGCAATTTTTCAGCTAAAGCATTATTGGTTTTAATTTTTCCACTAAAATACACCGGTATTTTGTGGTTGTTACAACTTACAACTAGCTTAATTGGTGGTAAAGGACACGGCAGTGTTTTAAGTAGAGAAGATTTTACAACAATGACAGAGATTGCAGAAAAAGAAGGTGTTTTTCAAGCATCAGAAAGTACTGTCATCAAAAATTTATTGAACTTTAAAGAAGTAAGGGTGCGAGATATTATGACACCGCGAACAGTCCTAAAATCTGCAAACGAAAAACAGTCTATTCAAGAATTTTATAATGAGCATTCTCAATTACGTTTTTCTAGAATTCCAATTTATGCAGAAAATCCAGATAATATTACAGGATATTTTCTTAAAGATCAATTATTAGAGGCTATTATTAAGGGACAAGGCGAACAACCTTTAAAAAATATCAAACGTGAAATTTTAATTACAGAAAGAAACTTACCAATTCCTAACTTATTTGATAAATTAATAGACGAAAGAGAACATATCGCTCTAGTTGTAGACGAGTATGGATCTGTGAGTGGCTTAGTTACCCAAGAAGACATGATTGAAACGCTTCTCGGTTTGGAAATTATGGATGAAAGTGACACCATCGAAGACCTACAGCTTTTAGCAAGAAAAAGCTGGGAGCGCCGAGCAAAACGTCTGGGGATCATTGAAGACTTATTTAGTGAAGAATAATTTACTCTTCCTTATACTCGTAGTATAAAAAATCATTGTAGGGGAATCGTTGAATATGAATTTTTTTTACTTCTTCATATGTGGTGTCTTTAAAAACCTCTAAATTTTCTTTGTTTAAGGCTGAAATAAAAATAGAAGTATTCTTATCACCGCTCATCCAGGTTTTTTGCCAATCTTCTAGAGAATAATGTGCCGATGTTTTTTCAGTAACTAAATCATCTTCATCGATTGTTTCATGGGTATAAGCATCTATTTTATTAAAAACCATCACTGTTGGTTTGTCTACACAATGAATTTCATCTAAAATAGTATTAACAGAAGCGATATGATCTTCAAAATTTGGATGTGAAATATCTACTACATGGAGCAATAAATCTGCTTCACGGACCTCATCTAGTGTAGATTTGAAAGACTCCACAAGCTGTGTAGGTAATTTTCTAATAAAACCCACCGTATCTGTCATCAAAAAAGGAATATTTTTAATCACTACTTTCCTAACGGTAGTGTCAAGTGTTGCAAATAATTTATTTTCAGCAAAAACATCACTTTTACTAATCACATTCATTAAGGTAGATTTCCCAACATTAGTATAACCCACAAGAGCTACACGAACCATCTTACCACGATTTTTACGCTGAACAGCCATTTGCTTGTCTATGGTAACGAGTTTTTTCTTTAATAAAGAGATTTTATCACGAATAATACGCCTGTCTGTTTCTATTTCTGTTTCTCCAGGACCACGCATTCCAATTCCACCTTTTTGCTTATCTAAGTGTGTCCATAGTTTAGTTAGCCTTGGAAGTAAATATTGATGTTGCGCTAATTCAACTTGAGTTTTAGCAGAACTAGTTTGTGCTCTTTGAGCAAAAATATCTAAGATAAGATTGGTTCTGTCTAAAATCTTACAATCGAGTATTTTTTCAATATTTCTTAATTGAGCTGGAGATAATTCATCATCAAAGATTGCTGTCCCAACACTATTGCTATTGATATAAGACCGAACCTCTTCAAGTTTTCCGGCTCCTAAAAAAGTTTTTGGATGTGGTTTTTCTAACTTTTGTACAAAACGCTTAACAGATACTCCACCTGCAGTACTTGTTAAAAATTCTAATTCGTCTAAATATTCTTTTGATTGAGACTGATCTTGCAATTGAGTAATTACCCCTATTAAAACTACTTTTTCTGAAATGGCTTCTCTCTGATCAATCATAGGTTGCAAATGTAGTAAGAAAACTAATTGAAAAGTCTAAAAAAAAGGAGTCATTGGAGCAGTTGAAATTATTCTTTATTTTTCATTTCACCTAGTAAGGTCTTATCATTAATAATGTATTTTTTATACTTGCCATCTTTATATCTCCAATAAATAAAAATAGGCATAAAAATAAATGATAAGTACATCACTCCTAATCCCATTACAATGGGGCCTTTAGAATGGTTTATATATTCTAGGTATCCACCTAAAACCATCCAAAGGATAAAAATGATAAACAGAATTTTTAATACTAATTTCATAAAACAAAACTACAAAAAGTTCTATCTTTAAGTAAATTTTTTTCTTAATGAGAACCTGGGCATATATATTACTACTTTTAATGATGATCTCCTGTAATTTCAATCAAAGCAAAGAGACAAGATCAATAAAAAAAATTACAGTAGTTGCACATAGAGGAGCTTCGGGATATTTACCCGAACACACCTTGGCGTCTAAAGCAATGGCGCATGCTATGAATGCTGATTATATTGAACAAGATTTAGTATTAAGCAAAGATGATATCCCTATTGTTATTCATGATATATTACTAGATGATGTGACCAATGTTTTAGAAAAGTATCCTAACAGAAAAAGAGAAGATGGCAAATATTATGTAATTGATTTTACTTTTGAGGAACTTAAAAAATTGGAGGTTACTGAACGGTTTGATTCAGAAACAGGAATCCAAATTTACCCCAATAGATTTCCTAAAGAAAAAAGTTCTTTTCGATTACATTCTTTACAAGATGAAATAGAACTGATTCAAGGGCTTAATAAAAGTACTGGTAAACATATTGGAATATACCCAGAAATAAAAAATCCAGAATTTCATCACAAAAATGGAAAAGATATCTCAAAAATAGTTTTAGAGGTACTGACTAACTATGGGTACAGTACTAAGGAAGATAATTGTATTTTACAATGTTTTGATCCAAAAGAATTAGAACGAATCAGAAAAAAATTAAATTCTGACTTATTTTTAGTTCAACTAATGGAATCTTCAGAACAGCAAAGTCAGCTGCCTTTCTTTGCCAGTTATGCAGATGGTATAGGGCCTTGGTATAAACAAGTAATCGCTAAAAAAATAAATAATGATTTTTTAATAACTTCTTTAGTTGAAGAAGCTCATAAACTAGGATTGATTGTTCATCCTTATACCTTTAGAGAAGATAGTTTAGATGAATTTGATTCTTTTCAACAAATGATTGATGTTATTATACATCAAGCTGGAGCAGATGGTGGGTTTACAGATTTTCCTGACAGAATGAAAGAAATTTTAGATTCTAAAATCTAAATTTAATTCGATATCATTAATCATAACGTTGGCCAACACTTAAAATATCTGTTCCTAAATATTTTTCTCCTTTATTATAATACCAGGCTCGCTTTTTTGGCATTTTAATTTCATTTACGGTGTCTAAACCTGACAACAAAATAAATTCTCCATCATTTTTTTCTTCTTCATGATAAAACTGATAAACCTCCATAGCATAGGTAGTAGAATCAAAGTAAAAATACCAAGTATCTTCACCTACTTCTTTTTCATAGCTTGCTTTTAATACGAGGTAATCCTTTCCTTTAAACTTTTTTAGTACTACTTTTTCATGAATTATTGTTCCAGCATCTTTTAATTTCATTGGCAAACCATACAAATAGGAATAGTAATTTTGATACATCTTTGCGCGTTCACAACTTAAATTATTGGCTGTTTTCTCTTCCTCTGTAGCGATGTGTTCATTGTAATTAATATTACAATTTTGTTTATCTAAAGTGTATTCATATGAGATATTATCCTGAATTACATATAACTGAAAATATTCATGTAATAAATCAAGACTAATTATGGAATGCCTGTCTGATTTAGTAGGGGTTTTCATTGTTACGTTGAAAGTTCCTGAAAATGTTGCCCAATTTCCATTGGGATCGTGATATTCAATGGCTTTTTCTAAAAGTTGTGAACCTTTCATTTCTTGCCCAAAAAATTGACAAGTTGAAAAAATAACAAACAAGAGAAAAATACTTTTTTTCATTTTTAAATGTATAAAAAATCCCGCAGTTGCGGGATTGTATTTTTATTCTTGAATATCTAATTTAATATTCAATTCTTTTAATTGCTCATCGTCTATAGTAGCTGGTGAATCTATCATCACATCTCTTCCCGAGTTATTTTTTGGGAAAGCAATAAAATCTCGAATAGTTTCTTGACCTCCTAAAATAGACACCAGTCGATCCAATCCAAAAGCGATACCTCCATGAGGTGGAGCACCATATTCAAAAGCATCCATTAAAAACCCAAATTGTGCTTTTGCCTCTTCATCAGAAAAACCAAGTTTCTTTAACATAATTGCCTGGATTTCTTTATCGTGTATTCTAATAGAACCTCCTCCTATTTCATTTCCATTTAACACCAAATCGTAGGCATTGGCTTTTACTTCACTTGGCTTTGAATCTAACAACTCTAGTTGGCCAGGTTTTGGTGAGGTAAACGGGTGATGCATGGCATGATAATGACCCGTTTCTTCGTCCAATTCTAACAGAGGAAAATCTACTACCCATAATGGTGCAAACTCATCTGGATTTCGGAGCCCTAAACGTTCTGCCATTTCCATGCGAAGTGCACTCAACTGAGCTCTTACTTTGTTTGTATCTCCAGATAAAACACAAATTAAATCACCTGATTTCGCTCCAGTTACTTCCGCCCAATTTTCTAAATCATTCTGATCGTAAAATTTATCTACTGAAGACTTATAACTTCCATCTTCATTGCATTTTACATAGACCATACCCAAAGCTCCAACCTGAGGACGACGTACCCAATCTACTAATTTATCAATTTCCTTTCTGGTATAAGAAGCTCCTCCTGGAATGGCTATACCAACAACTAATTCAGCTGAATTAAACACTCCAAATTCTTTGTGCTGGGCTACTGAGTTTAATTCTCCAAACTGCATCCCAAAACGAATATCAGGCTTATCATTTCCATACAATTTCATCGCATCATCATACTGCATTCTTGGAAACTCTGCCACATCTACTCCTTTAATTTCTTTTAATAAATGACGTGTTAACCCTTCAAAAGTGTTTAAAATATCTTCTTGCTCAACAAAGGCCATTTCACAGTCTATCTGTGTAAATTCTGGCTGTCTATCTGCACGTAAATCTTCATCTCTAAAACATTTTACAATCTGAAAATACTTGTCAAGCCCGCCAATCATTAACAATTGCTTGAAGGTTTGTGGAGATTGTGGTAAGGCATAAAATTGTCCTTGATTCATTCTAGAAGGCACCAAAAAATCACGAGCTCCTTCAGGTGTAGACTTGATTAAATAAGGAGTTTCTACATCTACAAATCCGTCATTAGAAAGGTATTTTCGAACCTCCATAGATACTTTGTGACGGAATAATAAATTTTCTTTTACAGGATTTCTTCGAATGTCTAAATACCGATATTTCATCCTAAGATCTTCACCTCCATCGGTAGTATCTTCAATTGTAAACGGAGGCGTTTTAGCTTCATTTAATATGGTTAAGTCAGAAACTAAAACTTCAATAGCTCCAGTTTTCATATTAGGATTCTTTGACTGCCTTTCTATAACAGTACCTGTAATTTGAATCACAAACTCACGTCCTAGATTCTTGGCTTTCTCCATTAAATCTGCAGCAGTTCTTTCTTCATCAAAGATTAATTGTGTAAGACCATAACGATCACGAAGATCTATCCAAATCATAAATCCTTTATCTCTAGATTTTTGTACCCAACCCGATAAGGTTACTTCTTTATTGATATCTGAAGCATTTAAAGCTCCGCAAGAATGTGTTCTATACATTTTTTATATTATTGATTGTTATTTTATTACTGCATAATAATAACCAAAACCACAATTTATAATTTTTATAACTATAAATGTAATCGTCCACAAATTTAATCAAATCCTATCAATAACAATGAGTTAAGCTTTGCATTATTGAATGAATTAAATTTGAAGAACATTTTTAAAATACATTAAGACCTATCTAAAATTTAAGCTCAATTACTTTTTGTAAATTTGCATTATGAATACAGTAATTAATCTTGATGAAAAATTCAAACTTTTTAAAGACTTATGGTCTCCTAAAAGAATTGGAAAACTTAATGGTCAGCAAATATTATTAGCAAAAATTAAAGGCGAATTTGTTTTTCATAAGCACGATGATGAAGACGAACTATTTCTTGTTATGAAGGGTCAATTAGAATTGGTTCTTGAAGATAAAACAGTTGTTTTAAATGAAGGTGAATTTTTTATTGTTCCTAAAGGAGTTGTTCATAAACCCATTGCAAGAGAGGAAACTCACTTGTTGTTATTTGAACCATTAAGCACAAAGCACACTGGTGATGTACTAGCCGATATTACCGTTGAAACCTATGAAGAAATCTAAAAAATTGATGATTAATACAACTAATGCATGAGTAAATTATATTTAGTTCCCACACCTATTGGAAATTTAGAAGATATGACTTTTAGAGCTATCGTAGTATTAAAAGATGTAGATTTTATTTTAGCAGAAGACACAAGAAATAGTGGAAAATTACTAAAGCATTATAATATTAGCACTCAAATGCATAGCCATCATATGCATAATGAACATAAATCTGTTAAAGGTATAGTGCAACGGATACTTAACGGAGAAACATGTGCGCTGATCTCCGATGCTGGAACCCCTGGGATCTCAGATCCTGGGTTTTTATTAACAAGAAGCTGCATCGAAAATAATGTAGAAGTTGAATGTTTACCCGGTGCAACTGCTTTTGTTCCTGCATTAGTAAATTCTGGATTCCCAAATGATCGTTTTATTTTTGAAGGATTTTTACCCATAAAAAAAGGAAGACAAACACGTTTACTTCAATTGGCAGAGGAAACACGTACTATGGTTTTTTATGAATCTCCACATAAATTGCTAAAAACCTTAGGCCATTTTTCAGAATATTTTGGACAAGATAGGGCGGTATCTGTATCTCGAGAACTTACCAAATTATTTGAAGAAACAAAAAGAGGTACTATCTCAGAGGTACTATCTTATTATACTAACAAATCCCCAAAAGGAGAGCTTGTTATTGTAGTAGCAGGTAAAAAATAGCTTGTACTTATTGATGTTTTCCTTTTTCCCAACCGTGTTTCACTAAATATTGATTCCCAGATTCCACAGCTCCATCTTCTATAGAGGTCCCCATAGAATCATTCCAGCGGTTTAAGTAGCCAAATAAAGAAATAACGCCTAGCATTTCTACAATTTCTCCCTCATCCCAATATTCATACAAACGTTTCTTGATAGTTTCATCAACAGCATTAGGAACTTGACTTGCCAATAATGAAAAATCTAAAGCCGCTCTCTCAGCTTCTGAAAATGCGGGATGTGTTCTGTAATCCCAAATATGATCTAATTGCTCCTGTTCTGCTCCATAACGTTCTGCAGCTCGGATTGCGTGGGCTTGACAATACCTACATCCTGTAGCATTACTAGATACCCAAGCAATCATTCTTTTTAAAGCTGAGGTAACCCTACCTTCATTGGCCATAACCGCTTTGTTTAAATTAATGAATGCTTTAGAAATGGCTGGCCTTCGCTGCATTGTTAATACAGAATTAGGACAAAACCCAAGAGTTTCATTAAAAAATTCTGCTAGCTTTTTAGTTTCTGGATTATAGTCTGGTGATAAAGGTGTTACTAAAGGCATAATAGATTCTAATTATTAATATAAATGAAGTTACGTAATTTATTCCTTATCTCCTCAGTAGTGAGAAGTTCCCTTTTCTTTCTCTGAGTGCTCCATTTCTATCGACCAACATAATGGAGAACCAGTAATCATCAGAGGCCAATATTTTACCCCCGTAAGTACCATCCCATCCTTGAGTATCAATATCAATCTGTGCTACTATTTTACCAAACCT
>CBFHOD010000005.1:0-65137 GCA_965657365.1 Flavobacteriaceae bacterium | reverse complement strand
TTTTCAGCGATCAGTGATACAGTTTTTAAAATAGAATTAAAACAAGCTTTTCCTCCATTTTTGGGTTTATTAGCTATGAAGTATTGTTCTGTTGTTTCTCGAGAAGCTATTGAATATTTTGGTGATGAATATCGTTCAAATCCAATAGGAACAGGGCCTTTTCAATTTAAATTATGGGTAGAAAACACCAAGCTTGTATTGCGAAAAAATTCAATTTATTTTGAAAAAGATAGTGAGGGTAATCAACTTCCATATCTCGAGTCGGTAGCGATTACATTTTTACCAGATAAGCAAAGTGAATTCTTGCAATTTATTCAGGGAAACCTAGATTTTATGAAAAGCTTAGATGCCTCTTATAAAGATGATATTATCACTTTAAATGGAATATTACAGCCTAAATACAATGAAACAATCCAAATGGAAACTGGTCCTTATTTAAATACAGAATATTTAGGTATTTACATAGATCATAAAAATAAAACTACAAGCAATAAATTAATTAGAAAAGCAATTAATTATGGTTTTGATAGAAAAAAAATGGTAAAATATTTACGAAATGGAATAGGAACACCTGCTATTAATGGGTTTATTCCATCTGGTTTACCCTCTTTTAATAATTTGGAAGGATATCGGTATAATCCTGAAATAGCCAGTAAATTACTTCAGCAATTTATTCAAGAAACAGGGATTAAGAATCCTTCAATTACCATTACAACCAATAGTAACTATTTAGACTTATGTGAGTTTATTCAGCGTGAGCTTCAAAATATAGGAATAGAAGCTACGATAGATGTAATTCCACCTTCTTCCTTAAGGCAAGGGAAAGCAACTGGTAAATTCTCTATTTTTAGAGCAAGTTGGATAGCAGATTACCCTGATGCTGAAAATTATTTATCATTATTTTACAGTAAAAATTTTACCCCTAACGGACCTAATTATACTCATTTTAAAAATATTGATTTTGATACTCTTTACGAAAAATCAACTTCTATTGTTAATGCTTCTAAACGATATAAACTCTACCAGAAGATGGATAGTATTTTAATAGATGAAGCACCTGTAATTCCTCTTTATTACGATCAAGTAATCCGTTTTTCTCAAAAAAATATTAAAGGTTTGGGAATTAATCCATTAGATATGTTAGACCTTAGAAAAGTATTCAAAGTGGAATAAGGTCTTTTATTACTTTAAGTTTATTCTTGCTAAAATTGGATAGTGGTCTGAATACGGAATATTAAACGTTTTAAAGTTATTGATGTCAAAAGATGAATCCATTAATATAAAATCTATTCTTAATGGATACCAATAATTAAAAGTTTTACCTAAACCTGTGCCTGCTTCTTTAAAAGCATCTTGCTTACCTTTTGAGAGTTCTCTATAAACCCATGAAAATGCTGTATTATTAAAATCTCCACAAAGTATTTTTTTTCCAATCCATTTTTTTTCGTGGTTTAAAAATAGCTCAACTTGTTTTGCTTGTTTTTGAAAAGCGGCTTTCATTTGTTCAAGAAGTTTATCGGAATTTTTTTTTCCAAAATTTTCTTTTGTTGTATTCATTTTAAGTGATTCTAAATGAATATTATAAACTCTAATAGTGTCTTTATCTTTTATAATGTCTGAAAAAATAATATTGTTCGCACTATCTTTTAAATCTAGAGAGCCTGAATTTATTATTTTATATTTAGAAAAAATAGCTAATCCAAATTTATTGACATTAGATTTTGTTTTTATGAATTGATATGGATACTTAAGTTGAAGGTTTTTATCTTCAAAGTATTCTTGAATTGTCAATATATCAGGTTTTTTTTCAGAAATAAACGTAGATATTTTTTTTACAATTGTATTATCTGTTGTCCAGTTGTAATAATTAAATAAACGAACATTGTAACTCATAACTTTTAAATCATCATTTAGAAAAATTTCTTTCTCTGAAAATTTATAAATACTACTGATGTAACTAAAACCCAGAATAATAGTAATTAAGGAGATAATGAAGTATTTTTTTAATTTTATAATCCAATAGATTATAAAAAATATATTTGAGATAAAAAGTATTGGTACAGCTAAACTAACGATGGTGAAAATTGGAACTATCTCTGGGGATATAAATGGTAGGAGATAAGATAGGAGTAATAAAATGGATAGGATTGTATTAAATAAAACAACTATTTTATGCCAAAAATTATATTTTATCATTAATTAATATATCTTTTTTATTAAGACTTTTAATTTACTTACTTTGTTTAAATAGAAATTCTTTTTCTTCTTTTGTAAGTGTTTCATATCCTGTTTTACTAATCTTATCTAATATTGAATCTATTTTAGCTTGTTTATCCTCAGTTGTTTTTTTGTTGGTTTGTTTTTTGGAAGATCTGTAAACAGTTTGAAATGTTTTTTTTCTTTTAGAAAATAGTGATGCAAACCAATTAAAAAGACTAATTTCTTTATTACTAGCCTGAGATACATAAATATAACCAAATAAAGCACCACCTAAATGGGCAATATGACCACCACCATTACCACCTGCTAATGATATTAAATCAAATAGAATAAAAGCCCCAGCTAATTGCCATACTTTAACATATCCAATGAATCTTAATTGTAATTGGTAATTTGGAATATACGTAGCAATTCCAATAACAAGAGCTGTAATTCCTGCTGATGCTCCAACCATAGTGTGAATTTTACCTTGGAATAAAGGGAAATAACTATAGCTAAGCAAATAAGCAACTCCTCCAAAAATCGTTCCTAATATATAAAAATTTAATGCTTGTCTTTGAGAGAAATATTCTAAGAAAAGTCTTCCAAAAAAGTGTAGTACTAGACAATTAAACAATATGTGTAAAAAACCATTATGCAAAAAACCATAAGTGACCAATGTCCATGGTTTGATTATAAATTCACCAAATGATGAAGACAAAGAAAACCATTCATAGATAAAGTTAGTTCTATTTCCATATAAACCACTAAACGAACTCAAAATTAACGTTACAATGAAAACAGACACATTAATATAAATTAATTGTTGAATAATTGAGGCTGTTAAGAATTTTGACTTTAAATTGTTAATTAAACTCATTTATTTGTAGTATTTGAATTGATTATTCTTCCAATAATAAGCTAATATAAAACCAATAATTGCTCCACCTATATGTGCGAAATGCGCTACATTTCCAATTGAATATTTAGTCATTCCAAAAAATAAATCTCCAACTAAAATAACAGGGATAAAGTATTTTGCTGCGATTGGAATCGGAAAAAATATAAGCGCTAGTTTTGCATCTTTGAAATACATACCAAAAGCTACTAAAACCCCGTAAACAGCTCCAGAAGCTCCAACTGCTGGTGTGTGATACAAACTGTAAAATTTACTTAATTCTTCTTTAGATAAGGTAATAACATCTGCATAATTTGTATATACTCCTGTATCTAATATTTTTGAAATATTATTTGTGCTCAATCCATTTTGAATTAATATATCAAGGTAGCCATTAAACTGATAATAATTAACAAGTGAGTAAATTAATCCAGCTCCGATTCCTGCAGAAAAATAAAAAAATAAAAATTTATTTCTTCCCCACATTTTTTCTAAAGGTGTTCCAAATGCCCAAAGACCATACATATTAAATAAAATATGAGCAAAACTACCATGCATAAACATATGAGTTATATATTGCCAAAAACCAAAATTTTCATTTTTGGGAAAATGTAAAGCAAGTATATTGGTAAGATCAATATTTATGAGTTGTGGACCAATAAATAAAATAACATTAATGATGATTAGATGCTTTATTCCTTCAGTAAGTTTAATTCCATTCATAAGTTAGCGTGCAAATAGTTTATCTATTTCTTCTAAGGTTAATGTTTTAAATATTGCCTTTCCAGAAGGACTAATACTAGGCTCTTTACAAGAGAACAAGCTGTTGACAAGATTTTCTTGTTCTTTTTGTGACAAAACATGACCAGTTTTAATGGCAATAGATTTAGCAAAGGAAGATGCCATAATCTCAAGTGGCTTAAAATTCATATCTGGAATGTCTAAATTAATATTTTCTAAAAGTTCTTCTAGAACTTTAGAAATCTTACTCTCAGATATAGACATTGGCGTCCCTTTTATTGTAATTGACTCTTTTGTAAATTCATCGAAACAAAAACCTACATTTTCTAGTTCTAATTTTAAGGTGTATATCATTTCAACTTCAGAAGATGAAAATGAAATAGTAATAGGAAACAATAATTGTTGACTATGAACCTCTTCTAGTGATGAACTATTAAGAAATTCTTCATAAAGAACACGCTGATGGGCCATCGATTGATGAATTAAAACAACACCAGATTTAATAGAACTCAAAAGATATTTTCTTTGAATTTGAATTGTTTTATTTGAAAGATGAGCAACTCCCTGATCAAAAAGTTTTTCTTGTTGATGTATGTCATCAGTAGTTACATATAAACTTTCCCAACTTGAATTTTCTTTTACATGTTGATATGAAGATTTATTTTCAGATACAACATCATTACTAAATGGATTAAAAGATGGGTCTACAGTAATTTTTGGACTAGATAGTTTCAACTCTTTTTTTGTGAAATTATAGGGAGTGTCTAAAGTAGCATCTCTATTGAAATCTAGAATAGGAGCAACATTGTATTGTCCTAAACTGTGTTTTACTGTTGCTCTTAATATTGCATATACAGCTTTTTCGTCATCAAATTTTACTTCAGTTTTTGTTGGATGAATATTAATATCTATACTTTTGGAGGGTACAGTTAAGTATAAAAAATAAGAAGGATAGGAGCCATGTTCTAGTAGACCCTCAAAAGCAGCTAAAACGGCATGATTTAAATAAGGACTTTTTACATATCGATTATTTACAAAAAAAAATTGTTCTCCTCTTTTTTTCTTTGAAAAAGCAGGTTTGGTTATGAAACCTTCAATTGATATCATTTCTGTTTTTTCAGAGACAGGTACGAGTTTTTCATTCATTTTAGCCCCAAAAATTTCTACAATCCTCTTTCTTAAATTGCTGGTTTTCAAACAATAAACTTCATTATCATTGTGGTATAAGCTGAAAGATAATTCTGGATGAGATAATGTCACACGCTGAAATTCGTCTATAATATGTCTAGTCTCAATAGTGTCAGATTTTAAAAATTTTCTTCTAGCGGGAATATTATAAAATAAATTTTTTACAGCAATATTTGTTCCAACTGATGTAGCTGTCATTTCTTGATAAATAACCTTACTTCCCTCTATTTTTATATGAGTACCTATTTCTTGAGATTTTTGCTTCGTTTTCATTTCTACATGTGAAATTGCAGCAATTGAAGCCATAGCTTCACCTCTAAAACCTTTAGTATGTAATTTAAATAAATCTTCTGCAATTCTTATTTTAGAGGTTGCATGACGTTCAAAGGAGAGTTTAGCATCAATTGTACTCATACCTTTTCCATTATCAATAACTTGTATTAAAGTCTTCCCAGCGTCTCTTATAATAAGTTGAATTGAGGTTGATGAGGCATCAATAGAATTTTCTAACAATTCTTTGACAACAGAGGCTGGTCTTTGAACTACTTCACCGGCTGCTATTTGATTGGCAACATGATCTGGTAAAAGTTGAATAATGTTTGACATTATTTTTGGTTAAAGATGGATAGATCAAAATCTATGATGAATAAAAAAACAAGTACTAAAACAGCTATAATATAAAGAACGACCTTGTTTGAATTTGATCCAGATTCTTCTAATTGATAGGTTTCATCATCAATTTTTAGAATATTTTGTTCTCCTTTTAAATCATTAATAGCACCATTAATTTTACCTTTTAAACTTGTATTTGTTCCTGTTGAACTTCTAAATTCATCAAATTTGTGTTTAATAGCATAAGGATTACCCTCACCTTTATAATATCTAGGTTTGTACTCAAATTTTTTGTTTTTTCTTTTTATAATAGACATGCAGTACCTTGTAATATTTTTAAGCTACAAATACTAAGACTTTAGTATGTAGTATGTCAAAGTTACTTAATAATAAAATAATGGTCAAGGGTGTTGGAAAGTTCCTTTGTTAAATCTAACCTAAAGAAGCCATTTTAATTGCAGCAATAGCAGATTCTATTCCTTTATTTCCAAATTTACCTCCAGATCTATCTATAGACTGTTGTTTATTAGCATCAGTCAAAACACAAAAAATAATGGGTGTATCATATTTTACATTTAAATCTGTAATACCTTGAGTAACTCCATTACAAACAAAATCAAAATGTTTTGTTTCGCCCTGAATAACATTTCCTATAGCTATGATAGCATCTAACTGAAGTGTCTTTATCATTTTTTTACACCCATAAATCAACTCAAAGCTACCAGGAACTTTCCAAGAAAGTATGTTTTCTTGTTTAGCGCCACAATCTAAAAGGGTTTTAATGGCACCTTTTTTAAGATTTTCGGTAATGTCTGGATTCCATTCAGAAACAACTATCCCAAACCGAAAATGATTCGCATTTGGGATAGTTGTTTTATCGTAGTGTGATAAATTTGTTGTTGCCATCGATATTATTGGGCGTATTTTGCGCTGTAAATATATTTATCGATGTCTTTACCTGCATCTGAACTAGGGTAATCTTCTTTTATTTGAGTAAAAATTTTCTCAGCTTTCAAAAATTGACCTAAATCCATTGCTGACCTTCCTGCCTTAAATAAGAATAAAGGTGTTGTAAATTCGTTGTCTTTAAAATAGGCTGCCTTTTCATAATATTCCAAAGCATCTTCTGTCTGGTCAATATCTGCAAATGCATCTCCAATAGCACCGATGGCTGTTGGTCCAAGTATTTCATCATTTGAGGAAAATTTACTCAAATATTCTATAGCCTTTTGATATTCTTTTAACTTTAAGTAGGAAACTCCTGCATAATAGTTTGCAATATTTGCAGCTTTAGTTCCACTGTATTGCGAGGAGATGTCTAGAAAACCATATTTATTATCAGCCCCATCTAGACCAAGTTGAAGTAATGAATCTATTTCTGAACCCGCTGCTAAATTAGCTTCGTTAAAGTGTTTTCTTGGAAAAGATAATTCATTAGTTGCTGCTTCTTCTTTAGGTTCAACGATATATTTATTGTAGCCTAAAAAACCAAGGATTAATACAATCACTACAACTAAACTATAAAACAAAGGCTTACTGTTTTTCTCAATCCATTGCTCAGATTTAGAAGCAGTGTCGTCTAGTGTATTAAAAACTTCTGCAGTTGTGCTCTGCATATCTATAGCTTCTTGGTCTTTCTTATCTTTAGGTTTGTACCCTTTTTTCTTATATGTTGCCATATTTTTACATAAAAATTTGTTCGGCAAAAATAGTTTTTTTAATTGGATTTAGAAAGCCAATATATCGTAATTTTTCAATAATTTGCAGAACCTTATAGACTCTAATTATTAGTTATGTATTTGCAAAAATTATCTTTAGTTAATTTTAAAAATTTTGATTCTAAAACTTTTGATTTTGAAAAAAAAATTAATTGTTTTGTTGGTCAAAATGGTATCGGTAAAACTAACGTATTAGATGCAATTTATTATTTGTCTTTTACAAAGAGTTATTTTAACCCAATAGCTGTTCAAAACATTCAACATACAAAGAATTTTTTTATGGTAGAGGGTGATTATACCATAAACGATAGAAAAGAAAAAATTATTTGCAGCTTAAAAAAAGGTCAAAAAAAACTTTTAAAGCGAAATGGAAAAGCTTATGATAAATTCTCAGAGCATGTTGGGCAAATCCCACTGGTAATTATATCTCCTTATGATAGAGATTTAGTTACTGATGGAAGTGATGCAAGAAGAAAGTTTATAGATGGTGTTATATCTCAACAAGATAAAACCTACTTGAAAGATCTTATTGCCTACAATAAAGTTTTATCTCAAAGAAACGCCTTGTTAAAGTATTTTGCAGCTAACAGAACTTTTGATGCTATTAACCTTGAAGTTTATAATGAGCAATTAATTACTTATGGGTCTAATATATTTGATAAAAGAAGAATTTTTTTAGAAAACTTTATACCAATTTTCAATAAGAAATATCAGATTATTTCAAATGATAAGGAGCAGGTGAATTTAATTTATAAAAGCCAACTACTTATCTCTTCTTACAGGGATTTACTTGAGAATAACTTAGAAAAAGATAAAATTCTACAGTATACTACTGTTGGAATTCATAAAGATGATTTAAGTTTTGAAATTGGTAATTATCCTGTTAAAAAATTTGGTTCTCAAGGACAACAAAAATCCTATTTAATTGCATTGAAGTTTGCTCAATTTGAATTTATTAAAAAGCAATCCAATTTAATTCCCTTACTCCTCTTAGATGATATTTTTGATAAACTTGATGAGCATCGAGTTTCTCAAATTATTGAATTGGTAAATAATGATGAATTTGGTCAAATATTTATTACAGATACGCATTCAGAAAGAATTGAAAAAATACTTCAAAAAAGTAATAAATTATATCAAATTTATAATATGTAGTTTTACATTTTAAAGATTTTAAATAAATATTTAATTAGATCTAAAATTCGGGTTCTATGTCTAAAAGAAAAAATGATTCTGTAGCACTCAAACAGCTAATGAAATCTTTTATCAAAGAAAATAATTTGTCTAAAGGAATGCAAAAGATTAAAGTCGAAGAAGCCTGGCACAAACTCATGGGTCAAGGAGTAATCTCTTATACACACACTATAGAACTGCAACATAAAACGTTAATAATTAGATTAACATCATCTGTTTTGAGAGAAGAATTAAGTTATGGAAAAGAAAAAATTATTAAGATGATTAATGAAGAATTAGGAGATGAAGTGATTTCGAAATTAATGTTGGTTTAGGAATACAAACTAGTTAAAAAAAAACCGAGCAAATTAGCTCGGTTTTTTGTTATTTTATTATTGTTTTAAAATTTTTCTCTTCCAGAAAAATGAAAGTTACCCTCAATTTCAGCATTTTCATTACTGTCTGAACCATGAACAGCATTTTCTCCCATAGAAGTAGCATATAATTTTCTTATAGTTCCTTCTGCAGCATCTGCGGGATTTGTAGCACCAATTAATGTTCTAAAATCTTCAACTGCATTTTCTTTTTCTAATATAGCTGCTACAATAGGACCTCTAGTCATAAATTCTACTAATTCTCCAAAGAATGGACGTTCATTATGAACTGCATAAAATGCTTCTGCGTCATCTTTAGTCATTTGTGTTTTTTTCATTGCCACAATTCTAAAACCTGCTGAATTAATCTTATCTAAGATTGCACCAGTATGTCCATTTTCAACACCGTCTGGTTTAATCATTGTGAATGTTCTGTTTGTTGCCATTTTATTTTAGTATAATGTTTTATAAATTGCGGCAAAAGTACATAAATTTTTAATAAAATTGTATCTTCGCAACTTATGATTTTGAAACAATTCGAAGAACTTAAATCATTTTTAGAAACTCCTAAAAATGTTGTTATAGTTGGACACAGAAATCCAGATGGTGATGCTATTGGAGCCTCTTTAGGCTTGTATCACTATCTAAAAAAGAAAGGACACACACCAACTGTTGTTGTTCCTAATGAATACCCCAATTTTTTACATTGGCTACCAGGTTCTGAGGCTACATATAGATTTGACTGGCAGAATTCTCAATCTCAAAGAGCCATCAACTCCTCTGAAATCATATTTTTATTAGACTTTAATGCTCTTCATAGGGTTGGTCAGGATATGCAAAATACATTAGAAAGTTATCAAAATGATTTTGTGCTTATTGATCATCATCAACAACCTGATAATTTCACCTATATGTTTTCAGATGTAGAGATGTGTTCTACTTGCCAAATGGTGTATCATTTTATTGAAAAAATGGGAGATTTAGATTTAATTGATTCAGAAATTTCAACCTGTTTATATACCGGTATCATGACAGATACAGGTTCATTCAGGTTTCGATCTACAACAAGCTTAACACATAGGGTGATAGCAGACTTGATAGATAAGGGAGCAGAAAATGATAGAATTCATAGCAATGTTTATGACTCAAGCTCCTATGGTCGTTTACAATTACTTGGACAAGCTTTGAGTAACCTTAAAGTTTTACCGGCCTTCAAAACAGCTTATATTACCCTTACACAAGAAGAGAAAATAGTTAATAATTTTAAGAAAGGTGATGCCGAAGGTATTGTCAATTATGCGCTTTCAATTGAAGGAATAGTAATGGCCGCAATTTTTATAGAAGATAAAGAACAAGGAATTATAAAAATATCTTTTAGATCTAAGGGAACATTTTCAGTAAATAAATTTGCAAGAGAACATTTTAATGGAGGAGGGCATGACAATGCTGCTGGAGGAAAGTCTGATCTTTCAATGGAAGAAACCATTAATAAATTCAATAAATTATTACCAAAAAATAAAGATGGTTTAATTAAGTCATATGAAGTTTAGGTTTGTTTATTTAATCATTTTTTTTGGAATTATTTCTTGTTCAAAACAAGAGGCAAGAAAACCCATTTCTGCCTCTAGTGGACATATCATGGAATCTACAACAGCGCTATTAAAAAAAATTAATACTACAGAAGAAATAAAAATTAAAAATTATATTAAAAAAGATAGTTTACATGATTATATTCGTTCTTCATATGGTTTTTGGTATCATTATATCGTAAAAAATCAAACAGATACAATTTCTCCATCTAAAGAGGATGTTGTTACATTAACCTATGACATTTTAGATTTAAGTGATCAAATTATATATTCAAAAGAGTTTGTTGGTGTCAAAGAATATATTGTAGACAAAGAAGATTTCATTCCAGGATTACAATTTGGAGTAAAATTAATGAAAAAGGGAGAAAGTATTAAGTTTATTATTCCTTCATTTAATGCTTTTGGAGTTTTTGGAGATGAAAATAAAATAGGTATGAATACCTCAATAATAAGTAGAGTAACATTAATTAATATCAAATAAATAAAAATGAGTATTATTAGAAACACCTTAGCAATTTTAGTTACAGCAATATTATTTTCCTGTGGAAATCAAGGTAAAGAAGTGACATCTCTAAAAACTGAGTTAGATTCAGTTAGTTATGCAGTGGGTTTAAACATGTCTTATCAATTAAAAAATAGTTTTGAAGACGTAAAAAAAGAAATTTTAATTCAAGCGATAAGAAATGGTTTAGATTCTACCAATTTGTTATTAGATTCAAAATCTATTCAAAAAACGGTACAAACGTATTTTCAAAAAATACAACAAGAAAAAAAGAAAGAGGAACTAGCTAAATATGAAGTTTATAGAAAAGAAGGACTTGCTTTTTTAGAGGCTAACAAAACAAAAGAAGGGGTTAAAACTACTGAAAGCGGATTACAATATGTGGTATTAAAAGAAGGTAAAGGAAAAAAGCCTAAAACTACCGACAGAGTTAAAGTACATTACCACGGAACAACAGTTGATGGAACAGTTTTTGATAGTTCTGTTGACAGGGGTACTCCTGCAGAATTTGGCGTAACCCAAGTTATAAAAGGCTGGACTGAGGGCTTACAGCTAATGAAAGTTGGCTCACAATATAAATTCTTTATTCCACAAGAATTAGCGTATGGTGAAAACCCTAGACCAGGAATAATTAAACCATTTATGGCTTTAATTTTTGAAGTTGAATTATTAGATATCAAATAAACAAGAAAATGAAAAAAAGAAGTTTACAAATCCTAGTATTATTTACCTTAATTTTTAATTCATGTAAAGATGAGTACAAAAACTTTGAGGATGGAATATATGCTAATATTGAGACCAATAAAGGTAAAATAATAGTTCAGTTATACGCTGAAGAAGTTCCTTTAACAGTTGCAAATTTTATAACTTTAGCTGAAGGTACCAACTCAAAAGTTTCGGATTCATTAAAAGGTAAAAAGTTTTATGACGGATTAACATTTCACCGTGTTATTAAAGATTTTATGATTCAAGGTGGAGATCCCTTAGCAAATGGACAAGGAGGTCCTGGATATAAATTCTATGACGAGTTTAATCCTAAATTAAGACATGATAGCAAAGGTATATTATCTATGGCAAATTCAGGTTTTAATACCAACGGAAGTCAGTTTTTTATTACTTACAAAGCAACACCATGGTTGGATGCATACACTAATGAAAACCAATTAAAAGATTGCAGTAATCCAAGAGTAGGATGTCATTCTGTTTTTGGTAAAGTTGTTAGTGATTTAAACGTTCTTGACACCATAGCCAATGCTGATATTATTAAAAAAATTACGATTGTAAAAAAAGGTGATGTAGCAAAAACATTTGATGCTGTTAAAGTTTTTGAGGAAGAAATCGCAAAAAGTGCTGAAAAAGAATTGGAGAGATTAGCTCAAATGGAAATAATTGAAAAAGAAAGGTTAGTGAAATTTGCCGAAGATAAAAAAGTTTTTTATGAAAAGATGAATGTAAAAAAAGCAAAAAAACAAGAATCAGGTTTACAAATTTTAACTTTAAAGAGAGGTACTGGAAAAAGATTTAATCCATCTATTGAAGCTACTATGAATTATTCGATGTATTTAGCTGATGGAAAATTAATTCAATCTACAAAAAATGCTACTCCATTTAAATTCACCTTAGATAAACGACCATTAATACCTGGAGTTAAAGAAGCAATCATGAAAATGAGAGCCGGTGGTAAAGCCAGATTGTTTATTCCTTATTATTTAGGTTATGGTGAAGCAGGAGGTGGGCCTTTTCCTAAAAAAGCTGATTTAATATTTGAATTAGAATTATTAAAAGTAGGTAAATAAATTGTTTGATAGAATAACACAAATTGATAAAGAGTTACTTATTTTTCTTAACAATTTAGGTAGTGAACAATGGGATAGTTTTTGGCTTGCTATCACAAATCAGTTTAATTGGTCTCCATTGTTTGCTCTACTATTATTCTTGATTTTTAAAAAATTTGGTTGGAAAAATGGTGGTTTACTATTATTATTCTTAATTTTATTAATCACATTTTCAGACCAATTCACTAATTTTATCAAGAATACATTCGAACGCTTAAGACCTTGTAATACAAGTGAAGTAATTCAATATATACGACAATTTGACTATAAACCAGGTGGCTATAGCTTTTATTCTGGTCATGCCGCTTCTTCAATGACATTTACTTTTTTTATCATTTTACTTTTAAAAAGGCATGTTAAATATATTTCTTTTTTAATCTTATTTCCATTATTATTTGGCTATAGCCGTATTTATTTAGGGGTTCACTATCCACTTGATATATTTGTTGGATATATTGCAGGTCTCTTTTTTGGTTATTTATTCTACCTTATTCAGAAAAAACTTAAATTGACCTCAAGATTTCTTAAAAAAAGTTTTAATTAATTAACAATTTTAAAATTGTTTAATGAGCTTACTTTTACTAGATCCATATTTGGGCTAGTTTTAATTCCAATACCTACGATAGGATATTCCTGGGGCTCATTTATTAATGAACCCTCTAACTCAAAAGAAAGAGTCTGTTCACTAAAGGCTTTAATTATTGAAGTATTTATCTTGACAGGAATACTATATTTTTCACTTCCTTTTTTATTCTGAAAAGCAACATGAACTTCTATGTCATCTGAATTAATATCAAATGAATATGGATTTTTAATCACAACATCATAAGATTTATTAATTGAAGTGTTAATCTCGATGTTAGATGCATTTACAAAGTTAATTTCAATATCTAATAAAGGCTTGTAAACCTTTAAAAAAGAAATAAAAATAGAGTCTTTTCCTGAACTTTTCATTCTTATTTCAGAAGATTCTTTTGATATTCTAGTGATGTATGCAATAGAATCTGATGAAAAGATATCATTACCTGGTATAAAGCCATAATGGTTTTTTCGACCTAAGTAATTCTTTTGATAATGTGATTTTTCTTTGGTGTAAAACCAATAAATAGAAGCATTTTGAAAACTATTAACAAATAGTTTATCAGAGTTTTTAGTGAGTTTTTTTACTTTTAAAGTCCATTGTTTATTGCCATGAAAGTCTAATTTTGTGGGGATAATCCCCTCTTTTGCAATAATAATTCTTGCAAATAAAATTATAGCAATATTGGTCATTGCTAAATAGCAGAAAAGCTTTATGTTTTTTTTATGTTCAATTAGATAATTAAATGTTATTAAAATTAAAGGCAACATAATTGGGGCAATCCACTGTGCTTGAACATGACCTCTAAATGAAGAAATAAGAAAGAAAAAGAAAAACCCCAAAACAATAGAATTTAACCCTCTATAAAAAATATCTTTATTTTTTATTCCTTTAAAAAATGCTTTGTAAATGGTTATAAATGTAAACCCTAAAATAGCAATAGCATTTACAACATGCATAAGGGTATATTCAAACTTATAAGAAGCAACTGATGCCCTTTCATACAAATGATACCTAACTGAGGGAAAATCATTTACATATTGCCAATAAATATGAGGTATATATAAAATTAAAGCCCCAAAGCAAACGAGCCAGATTTTATAATCTTTTACTAATTTCCAGTTGGATAAAAAGATGAAAAATATGATTAAAATCCCTTGATATTTACTGTACATCATTCCAGTAATAGCTATAGCGAGAGTAAAATAAATTAGTGTATTTTTTTTGGTTAAATAATACTTATAAGACCAAAGGAATAGTGCAAAAAAGAATAATAAAGGGGTGTCAGGTGTAGTGATAAAACCATAAACATTTAACAAGGCAGTGGAAAAAAATAGTAATAAAAACAACCAAGAATATTTATTTTTTGAGGGATGATCAATAGTATTCCAAACCAAATATATCATCAAACTAAAAGATATTGCAGAAAAAAACCGAACACCTAATTCACCATTAAATAAAAAATCACTGATTGTTACCCAAATAGCAACCAAAGGGGGGTGGTCAAAAAAACCCCAATCCATATACTGGCTATACACCCAATAATAGGCTTCATCGGGCAATAACTCAGTATAACTACTTTGAATTATGTTTAAAATACTCAATAGAAATATACTTACAGGTAAAAGAAATTTATGTTGATTAAGTTTCTCCATGATATGATTTTAATAATTTTTTAGCGGCATTAAAAGGGGTGGTTTTACCATTCTTTAAAAGTTCAATTTCTTGTTGTAATTCAGTAGAAATTTTTTTGTCTTTAAAAAATGAATTATTCAAGCTTTCTTCTATTGTTGTTTTTAGCCAAAAAGTATTTTGATTATTTCTTTTAGTACTAAAAAATCCTCCTTCTTTTGTTAAAGATATATACTGATCTATCATCTTTGAGATAACATCAATACCAATTTTTTTAAGGGCACTTGCAGTAAGAACTTTTGGCTGCCAGCCACTTTCTTTGGGTGGATATAAATGTAATGCTCTGCTAAACTCTATTTTTGCAATGCGGGTATTTTTAATATTCTCTCCATCAGATTTATTGATAACAATAGCATCAGCCATTTCAATTATACCTCTTTTAATCCCCTGCAATTCGTCTCCAGCACCTGCAATCTTAAGGAGTAAGAAAAAATCAACCATAGAATGAACCATGGTTTCACTTTGACCAACTCCCACTGTTTCAACAATGATGGTGTCAAAACCAGCAGCTTCACAAAGAATAATACTTTCTCTTGTTTTTTGAGCCACCCCACCCAGAGAAGATCCGGATGGAGAAGGTCTA
Source organism: Flavobacteriaceae bacterium (assembly GCA_965657365.1). Lineage (GTDB taxonomy): Bacteria > Bacteroidota > Bacteroidia > Flavobacteriales > Flavobacteriaceae > Polaribacter. Next base: position 49,453 of record CBFHOD010000005.1, on the reverse strand, counting down.
ATAAAAGCGTTTTTATCATTAACCAATTGTTCCATTCTAGTTTTATCACCTAAAATACTCCCTTTATTTAGAGAACTGCTAGGGTCTACTGCCAATACTGCTACTTTTTTATTTCTGTTTGTTAAATGTTTACCTAGGGCCTCTATGAAGGTACTTTTCCCAACACCAGGAACCCCTGTAATACCAATTCTTACAGATTTATTGGCGAAAGGAAGGCATTGTTCTAGAATAGTATTTGCTTTTTTTTGATGTTTTTTATTTGTGCTTTCTATAAGAGTAATAGCCCTACTGAGATAAGTAATGTTTCCTTTTAAAATTTCTGTTATAAATTTTTTTATTGAGGGGTTTTTACTTCTGTTTGATTTAATGATGTTAGCTGAAGATACACTGGTAGTTTTCAAATTAGAAAGCCCCTCTTTATGCAACGATACGGAAGATTGTTTTTTAACCATAATAGATGACATAATTTAAAAGTAAATTTATAAATAAAATTAATGCAAAAGGCATCAATTTTAAAAAGCAATTTTTATTATTACTTCTAACAACACTCATTTGAGTAAAAAAACAAATCACAACCTGATTTCTTGATCGCTTGAATTTCTATATTCTTTATAAAGTGCCTATCTTTAGCCCTTAAAAGGATAGTTTATATGAAACTCTACAAAGAGAATCAATTAAAAATATACAATTCGCTTTCTAAAACTAAAGAAGCTTTTAAACCTGTTCATGATGGGCATGTAGGCATGTATGTCTGTGGTCCAACAGTTTATAGTAATGCACATCTCGGAAATTTAAGAACTTTTATGTTTTTTGATGTTGCTTTTCGTTACTTTTTACACTTAGGGTATAAAGTAAGATATGTAAGAAACATCACTGACGCTGGTCATTTGGAAAATGATGCAGACGAAGGTGAAGATAGAATTGCAAAAAAAGCACGTTTAGAAGAAATTGAACCCATGGAAGTTGTTCAGCGTTACACTGTTGATTTTCATGATGTATTAAAAAAATACAACTTTCTTCCACCAAGTATAGAACCCACTGCTACAGGCCATATTGTTGAGCAGATAGAAATGATTAAAGATATTATAGATAAAGGTCTAGGATATGAAGTTAATGGTTCAGTATATTTTGATGTTATAGCTTACAATAAAAATAATCATTACGGAATTTTATCGGGTAGAAAAATAGAGGATGCCATTCACAACACTAGAGTTCTTGATGGCCAATCTGATAAAAAAAATCCACAAGATTTTGCTTTATGGAAAAAAGCTGATGAACGTCATATTATGCGATGGTCTTCTCCTTGGTCAGAGGGTTTTCCTGGCTGGCATTTAGAGTGTTCTGTAATGAGTTCTAAATATTTAGGTGACAAATTTGATATTCATGGAGGTGGGTTGGATTTAAAATTTCCACATCATGAGTGTGAAATTGCACAATCTAAAACCTGTTCTGGCCATGATCCAGTTAATTATTGGATGCATACAAACATGCTATTGTTAAATGGGCAAAAGATGGCAAAATCTACTGGTAATTATATATTGCCAGATGAAATTTTAACGGGTAAAAATAATATTTTAAATAAACCATTTTCTGCAAGTGTAGTTCGGTTTTTTAATATGCAAGCCAATTATAGAAGTATTTTAGATTTTTCAAGTGATGCTTTAGAGGCATCTGAGAAGGGATTCTTAAAATTGATGGAAGCTGTAAATGCTATGAATTTTTTGAATGCTAGTGATACATCATCGTTTGACGTTAGTATTTGGCAAAAAAGCTGTTATGATGCTATGAACGATGATTTTAATACACCTGTTCTGATTTCACGCTTGTTTGAAGGTGTTAAATTAATTAACCACTTAAAGGACGGAAAGGATACTTTAGTTAAGAAAGATTTGAATATTCTCAGAACCACAATGAATACTTTCGTTTTTGATGTGCTTGGATTTCTTAATGATACAAAAGATCAATCCTCAGGAAAGATTGACGGTGTTGTATCATTATTAATAAAGTTAAGAAAAGAAGCTAGAGATAATAAAGATTGGGACTTATCTGATCAAATTAGAGATGAATTATTAGCTATTGGAATTCAACTAAAAGATGGGAGAGAAGGAACTACGTATTCAATCAATTAATTTTTTAATAATTAAAATAAGTAAACTTTGAAATTTAAAGAAATCCTCACTTATCCATTGGTATTGTTAGTTAGGTTTTATCAAATAGCTATTTCACCTTATACACCTTCTAGCTGTAGATACGAGCCTAGTTGCTCAAATTATACAATTGAGGCTCTTAAGAAAAGAGGGCTAATAGTTGGTGCTTGGTTGTCTTTGAAACGAATTTTTAGTTGCCATCCGTATGGGGGGAGTGGTTATGATCCAGTTCCAAAAAAAAAATAATTATTTCTAAAAAGATTTTAGAAATTAATAAATAAATTAATAAAATATGAATTTTTTATCAATTACATGGGATCCTTCTTTAGGAATAGATTTAGGGTTTTTTACGATACGTTGGTATAGTCTAATGTTTGTTGCAGCCTTTATAATGGGGCTTCGTTTAATGAAGAAGATATATATAGAAGAGCACATAAATTTAGAAAAACTAGATACACTTTTCATGTATACCTTCATAGCTATGCTTGTAGGGATGAGGTTTGGTGAAGTGTTTTTTTACTCCTGGGATTATTATAAAAATAACCTTCTCGAAATTATTTTACCCATAAAACGAGCTGCAGGAGAGACAGCCATTTTTGGTTTAATAGAAGGCTGGAAATTTACAGGCTATACTGGTTTTGCTAGCCATGGTGCTGCCATTGCAATTATTCTTTCTATGTATTGGTATAGTAGAAAACATTTAAATAGGTCACTTCTTTTTATTTTGGATAGAATGTCAATTGTTTGTGCTTTAGGTGCTGCTTTTGTTAGAATTGGAAATTTTTTTAATTCAGAAATTTATGGAAAACCAACTGGGTCTAATTTTGGTGTTATTTTTAAAAACTCTGATGCTGAAATGTTACCAAGACATCCTACACAACTTTATGAGGCCTTATGCTACTTGATTTTGTTTTTTGTATTATGGAAATTTTATTGGAAAACAGATAAAAAGAAAAAGACAGGGTTTTTATTCGGTCTCTTTATGATAGGTTTGTGGTCTGCTCGGTTTTTTATTGAATTTTTTAAAGAAGCACAAGTTGACGGTAGGGAAGATTGGATTTTTAGTTTAAACACAGGTCAGGTTTTAAGCATTCCTTTAATCTTAACAGGCTTTTGGTTAATGTTTCGAAAATCTTAATAAGTAAAATAAAATCTGTTTTTTTACACCATATGACTACAAATATATTTAATTAATGCAGCCGAAGTAGAAGGTGGTTTTATCTAATAAATAATCACATTATCGAAAATTCAATTGGTTAACAACATGGCATTATTATATTTGGATTGAGATATTAATTTATGAAAAAGAACTCTATTTCTACCCCCATTTTTCTTTTTTACTCCTCTATTTTTACCATCATGTATTTCTACGAGTTAAATTTTTTTCAATTTTATAAACTCTATATTACATTAACTATTTTTTTTAATCACTAGATGTAGAATTTATTTTAATGATACAAAACTGCTTTTTTTTGGATATTATTTATTTTTGGTTGCATTTTACAATTAATTATTTTATTTTTGGATTTAACCTTAAATTTTTAATATGAAAAATTATTTTTACGCTTTCGCACTCTTAATCTGTGGTTTTGTATATGCTCAGGAAGATACCGAGCCTGAACTTTGGATTACATTTGAATATACACCAAAGAAAGGGATGAATCAAAAATTTGAAGAAGCTATTGCAGAAAAAACAAAAATTTTCAACAAAGCCGATAATGCTGCTTATACTGCTGTATTAATGACTGGTTCTGGAGCTGAAAATGGACGATATGAGCGAATCATGCCACGTCGAACAAATGATTGGTACAATAATTCTTTAAGTTCAGAAGAGACTAGTTTTTGGCAAAAAAATGTAGCAAAATATATTCAATCAGGAGAAGGTGCCTATGTATGGCAAAGAAATAAAAGTTTGTCAATAAATTTTGAAGAGCCTCGTCCAACTAAATATTTCCGTTCATTTATACGTGTTCTAAAAAACGGGAATAATGAAGATTTTTGGCGTTATTTAAGACGATACACTGAAGTATTAAAAAAGGCTAGACCAGATGTACAGCAAGGAGTATTTGTAATGAGTTCTGGAGGTAATACCAATACTATTAGAATACTTACTGCATTTAATGATCCAAATGAAAGAGAAGGTAAAACTAAGAATGGTGTTGTTCAAGATATGTATGACGAACAGTATGGAAAAGGAGCTTGGGAAGATGATTATCAAAAATACAATGAACGTTTAGTTGAATGGACAAGACCTACTTATGATTTTATGCTTCGTCCTGATTTATCTACAAAACTTTAACAATATATTTTATTTTTTTTAAATGATTTTACCCTCCCAAAGCGGAGGGTTTTTTTATTGTTGTTGAGTATATAATTTTAACCCTTGATTTTATTTTTGAATTTCTCAAACTTAGAATCTTGCTTCGTTGGGAAACTGTTGTTAGATGTATCTACATCTGCAGTTTCTAAATCAGGATCAATAGTAATATCTACGATCTCTTTATCTGATTTTACCACTTTGGTTATTTCCTTGTCATTATACCTCCAAATTTGAGCAGGATATACTTTTCTCTCTTTAGTTCCGTCTTTGTATGTATATTCTGCAATAATTGGCATAACTAATCCTCCAGGCTTATCAAATGTAATTTCATAAAAGAAGTTTGAATTTGCTTTTTTTGCATTTTCTGTGGAAAAAGTTAACCCTTCTGAAGTATCCTCAATAAAACTCACTTCTTTTTCAGCATCTTCTTTAATAAACTTTTTAACACCTTTGATTCCTATATCAGTAACATCGGTTGAATAAAACCAACCTCTCCAAAACCAATCTAAGTCCATCGCAGACGCATCTTCCATAGATCTGAAGAAGTCTGCTGGTGTGGGGTGTTTAAACATCCATCTTTGAGAATAGGTTTTGAAAGCATGATCAAATAATTCTGGTCCCATAATGGTTTCACGAAGAATCCAAAGCGCTGTTGCTGGCTTGCCATAGGCATTATTACCAAAGCTATATACATTATCTCCTTTAGACATAATAGGTGCAATTCTAGATTGATCACCATCCATATAAGGCACGATGTTTTTTGGCAGTCCTCTTCTTAATGGGAAGTTTGGATCGTAATCTAATTCAGCTAACATTTCTACATACGAATTCAATCCTTCATCCATCCATGTCCATTGACGTTCATCGGAATTTACAATCATTGGAAAGAAATTATGACCTACCTCATGAATGGTAACTTTAATCATCAAGTATTTCATTCGATCTGAATACCCTCCATCTGGTAAATCTGGTCTTCCGGGATTAAAAGCCATTTGTGGATATTCCATTCCCATTTGACCGTCAACAGAAACTGCTTTGTGGTATGGGTAGTCAAAAGTATATTTTGAATAAGTTTTTAAAGTTTGGGCAGTAGCTAAAGTAGAGTGGTCACCATATAATGGATTGGCTTCTTTAGAATACAAAGAATAAGCCATTACTGATCTTCCATTGATATCAACAGCCATTCCATCCCAAATAAATTTTCTTGAAGTAGCAAATGCATAGTCTCTAACATTTTCAGCGTAATATCTCCAGGTTTTTGTTTTGTTTGATCGTTTTTTTTCAGCTGATATGGCTTCTTCTTGAGTGTGAATTAACACAGGTTTGTCATAAGTCCTTTTTGCTTCTTCTAAACGTTTTTGTTGTTTTTTGCTTAGTACTTCTTTTTCGTTTTTAAGAATTCCAGTAGCTTGCATGATATGATCTGATGGTACTGTAATATCTACTGTAAAATCACCAAATTCTAAAGCAAATTCACTTCGTCCCCAAAATTGATCATTTTGCCATCCTTCAACATTGTCATAAACACATAATCTTGGGTAAAACTGAGCAATAACATAATTGTTATTTCCATCTTTTGAAAAACGTTCATATCCAGATCTTCCTCTGTTTATTCTGTGATTATTAATGTTATACCACCAAGAGATCTTAAACTCAAATTTTTCGCCTGATGCTAGAGGTTTTTCTAAATTGATTCGCATCATGGTTTGATTGATTGTATGAGATAAATTACTACCATCAATGTTTTTAACGTTCATGATATTAAACCCACCATCAAAAGGTTTACTAAACATGGCATTATACCAACGCTTGTTTAATTTTTCTGGAATTTTACTACTCGGAGTAATGTCTGGAGTTTTTGAATCCTTTGCTCTAACATTTTGATCTAATTGAACCCACAGGTATTTTAATGTGTCATCAGAATTATTATGGTAGGTAATAGTTTCGTTACCAGTAATTTTTTGATTGTCATCATCTAGAACAATACTCATTTCATAATCTACTTTTTGTTGGCTGTAATTTATTCCAGGAGCACCAGATGCAGTATGTTGGTTATTTGGCGTTGCTAACACGTCTTTAAGTTGTCTAAACTTATTTTGATTAATATGTCCCTTTTGTGTTTTTGTGGTCCTTTCTTGGGCTTGTATCATTGGTGATACAAACAGTATTGAAAGCATTAACGATTTTAATTTATTCATTATCAAAATATTTTAAGGTGAAAATTTATGAATGAGATATTACCCTTTTAATTTTTTTCTAAATTTATCAAACTTAGAATTATCTTTTTTAGGCCAACTATTATTTGAGGTGTCTATATCAGCGGTTTCAAGATCTGGATCAATAGTGATTTTTTTTATCTCTTTGGTGGTTTTAAAAACTTTAGAAACCTCATTGTCGTTATATCTCCAAATTTGTGCAGGATAATTATGACGTTCTTTCGTTCCATCATTATATTCTAACTCAACAATTAAAGGCATTACTAAGCCACCTGGTTTTTCAAAAGTTACTTCATAAAAGTAATTTGGAATTTCTTTTAATAACAATTTTTCTTCATCTGACATTGAAGCTATATGGTCTTTTATTAAGGGTATTTCTGATGCAATTAAGCCATCATTAGCAGCACCTTTTTGTTCCTCTTTGAAATACACAAGTTTCCCCTCATAATCGGCAAGATCCATACTATATCTTTTTGCCATTTTTTTGGCTTCATCTGTAGGTTGATCTGTCAAGTAAAACTTTTTTACTTCTTTTAAAGCAATATCATTGTAATCTGTAGTATAAAACCAACCTCTCCAAAACCAATCTAAATCCATGGCTGACGCATCTTCCATGGTTCTAAAAAAATCAGCTGGACTTGGGTGCTTAAACATCCATCTTTGAGAATAGGTTCTAAAAGCGTAGTCAAATAACTCTGGACCCATAATAGTTTGTCTTAGCATATAAAGACCTGCAGCAGGTTTGGTATAAGCATTTGGACCAAAATTTTTAACATAATCACCTTGTGACATTATGGGTGAAAGATTATTTTGATTAATACTCATATAACCCACGATATCTTTAGGAAGATTCCCTGTTATAAAGTTTGGATCATAATCTAATTCAGCTAAAATTTCAACAAATGAATTAATACCTTCATCCATCCATGTCCATTGACGTTCATCTGAATTGACAATCATTGGAAAAAAGTTATGACCTACTTCGTGGGTAATAACTCCAATCATTCCTCTCTTAGTTCTTTCAGAATATGAACCATCTGGATTAGGTCTCCCATAATTAAAACAAATCATTGGATATTCCATACCTTGTCTATCTGCATGAACAGAGATAGCTTTGCTGTATGGATAATCAAAAGTCATTTTGGAGTATTCCTCTAAGGTGTTAGCAACAACTCTAGTAGAGTGTTCTTCCCAAAGAGGATTACCTTCTTTTGGATACAATGAAACAGCCATTACAGTTTTACCATTAATGTTTACAGCCATCGCATCCCAAATATATTTTCTCGAAGAAGCAAATGCAAAATCACGAACATTTTTAGCATTAAAATGCCAAGTTTTAGTTTTGTTAGATCTTTCTTTTTCCGCTATTTCTGCTTCATCTTGAGTAACAATAAAAACAGGGTCTATGAATGAAGTTCTTGCTTTTTCAAAACGCTTTAATTGTTCTTTTGTTAATACTTTCTTCTCATTTAATAATTCACCTGTTGCATCAACTATATGATCTGCGGGAACAGTTATTTTCACATCATAATCTCCAAATTCTAGTGCCCATTCACTTCTTCCCCAAAATTGCATGTTTTGCCAACCCTCAATATTGTCATAAACAGCTAATCTTGGAAAAAATTGAGCAATAGTGTAATTTTTATTTTCGTCTTCAAATAATTCAAATCCAGATCTTCCTCCATCAGTAATCGAATTATTAATTAAATAATTCCATTTAATGCTAAATTGAAAAGTTCCTCCAGGATTAAGAGGTTGAGGTAAGTTAATTCTCATCATGGTCCTATTCACCGTGTAAGAAAGCTGGTTGCCATTTACATTATTTACTTCTTCAATTTTGAATCCAAAATCTGCAGGTTTTAACATGTTGTTTTTGGTGAACGTTTTTGGCCCATTGTAAGGAGTATTTCCTAATTTTTCTGAATTTGCTAATGGTGTTTTAGAATCTGGTGATCTCATATTTTGATCTAATTGAACCCATAAATACTCTAAATAATCTTTAGAATTATTTTTGTAAGTAATTGATTCATTACCAAAAATCCTATTTGTTTTTTCATCTAAAACAATATCCATTTTATAATCAACCTTTTGTTGAGTATACTCATAACCAGGAGCACCTGAGGCAGTTCTTCTATTATTAGGGGTTGGTAATACATCTTTAAGTTGCCTAAACTTATTTTGGTCTGTGTGCCCTTTGATTTGTTTTTTGTCTGAATTTTGAGCTGTAATAGCAGAAATAATAAATAAAAAACTAAGAGTTATAGATACTATTTTTTTCATGAAATTAAATTTTTTTAAATTTTTGTTGAAATTAATAAACTAACGTAAATAAATTAAGGTTTTGTCAAAAATTTAACAAAGCTTTATTTGTGGTTTTTGATAAAATTTTGCTTTGTCTATTAGAACCATTCTTAAATTTTATAACATTTTGTTGTTGTTCAAAATAGGTAATAAGGATGGTGTTAACTATTTCAAGAGATACTGGACTATTCCTAAGGTTAACTTCCAAGTAAAAATAGACTAAATCTCCTTCATATTCTTTTCCAATAAAGTTGTAATTCACAAGTTCATTATTAACTAAAAACCTTAAATTTTCTCTCAGATACTTCTGGAAATAAGAATCAACATCTTCTAATTCTTGATTAGTAGTAAGTCTTAAGTCAACATCATACTCTTTATTAATTGCTAATTCAATGTCATCCATGAATACATTTATAATAATCTCTAGACTCTTTTGATCTTTATTATACTCAATTTGTGTTAAACTTAGGTAGTATTTGTGAGTTGTAAAAGCTAGAGAAAATAGTAAAAACACACAAGCAATTCTTCTTATAGATAACATTAAGCAAGGAATTAAAATTATTCTTCTTTTTTATTTATGAGAAGTAAATAATTAATACTCTCTTTTTTTAACACGTTAATCAATTCTATCTTTCTGTTTTGTTTAAATAGATTTTCTATACCCAATGGATTGCAAAATTCTAAAAAACTATAAAATTTTTCTCTCGGAATTTTGAGATCATTTTCAAAAAAAGGTTCTCCAAATTCACTTAATAACATCTTAGGAAAATTTTCTCTAAATTTTAAATCTCTTCTTAATGCCCAAAGTCTCTCTGAATATTTAAATGGTATTGATACTCCAACACTAGCTCCAGCAAACATAGCTATAGGATCAACATTATTCATGGGGGGTCTCACTCTTTGATCTATAAAATCACCATCGTAAATAATATTCATATTTACACTTGATAAATCCATAGTGTTTTTTAAAGCTTCAGCTCTTCTATCTTCGGGTGTTTTTTTTAAATCTAGTGATAAAAAACCATCTAAATCATTCCTTTTAAGAACCACCTCATCTAATACATAAGTAGAACTTATCATAAAAACATCTAAGACTTCAGACCTATACACAAAATCATTAACAATACGGTATATAGTTCTATGTTGTACAGAAGAAAATTGTAAAGTATCACCAACTGAAACAACTATTTTATAATCTCCAAAATCATTTGAAAAAGTTCCCTTATTAGTTTTTAAATTAACAATATTCGCATTTTTAACAACACTACTAGAATCTTTAAGCTTTCCATAAAGCCAAAATTTATTTTTTTGGGCTAGTAGGGTAGTGCTAAAAATAATTAAAATAAAAAGAGATATTTTAGTCTTCAAATTAGAAAGTATTGATATACTATAAAAGTACAATTTAATTTTTTTATGGTAAAACTACTTTTGTTTTAATTCAATTAAAAAATTAACGCTTTCATCCTCTAATAATTTAATGAGATCAAGTCTTTTATTTTCTTCATAAAATTTCTCAACATTAAATTGCATACAGTACTCTAAGAATGAAGTAATTTGACTATTTTTTATATTTAGTTCTTCAAAAAAACTATTTCCAAAATCGCTTAATATTTTATTTTTCAAAAGCTCTTTTGATTCTTTTTTTGATAATTTATTTTTCTCCTTTTTTGGAATTAAGCTAAATAAACCATTAACAATACCCATCAAATTAGCTCCATTAAAAGACCTTGATGGATCTGTATTTCTCATACTTGTTTCAACAAGTTTACTATGTTTTTTGGTGGGTTTTTTTAAAATTCCTTTTCGAGATTCTTTAGAGATATTATCAATGATATTACTTAATTTCCTTCCCTTGATGGCAATGGTGTCATTAGGAACTTTTTTTCGATCAATTCTTAAATCTCCAATTAGATCATGTTTTTTAACGTTTACTTCATTTAATACGTAATTCTTATTCTTTAAAATTAGGTTTAATTTTTTACTAAAAAATACTCTATCAGTTATAATTTTTTTAACAGTTTCAAATTGTACAGAAGTGAATTCTAAGGTGTCACCTAAGGAAACTGTAATCCTATATTGTCCATAATCATTAGAATATGTTCCTTTTAAAGTATTTAGATTTATAACGTGAACATCTTTAATTAAGTTTAATGAATCTCTTACCATTCCACGCAGAAATACATTACTTTTCTGAGCGAATAGCTGAGAGCAACAGATTAATAATACTATTAAAATTAATTTCTTGTTCACTTTAATTATATATTAGTTCTACTAATATATATATTCGAATTCTATATTTTCATATAGAATCCAATAATATTTTGTTAATTAACAAATGCATTATGTATTTTTGAAAACTTATGAAGAAACTTCTTATCGCAAGCTCATCTACAATTCATGGTAGTGGTTTTTTAGAATATTTATCACCAACATTAATTTCTTTTTTTGAGGGTGTCTCTTCGCTAGTTTTTATTCCTTATGCTAGACCAAGTGGAATCTCTTATGATGAGTATACTTCAAGAGCTGCTTATTTTTTTAATACAATTGGAATTGATGTAACTGGAATCCATGAGTTTGAATCTCCTATCGAAGCCATAAAAAAAGCTGAGGCTATTTTTACGGGTGGAGGTAATACTTTCGAATTAGTTAATCAATTGTATAAACAAAATCTTTTTTCAATTCTTTCTGAGGTTTTAAACACTGGAACTCCATATTTGGGAACCAGTGCTGGAAGTAATATTTGCGGAATTTCCATGATGAATACAAATGATATGCCTATCGTATATCCTCCAAGTTTTTTAACGCTTGGAATTATTCCATTTAATATTAATGCTCATTATATAGAACCAGTTAAAGGTTCCAAACATATGGGGGAAACCAGGGAGACCAGGATTACAGAATATCATTTTTTTAATCAAACATCTGTTCTAGGTTTACGAGAAGGCAGTTGGTTGGAAGTAGTTGATGATAGCATTACTCTAAAAGGAAGTTTACCCGGTAAATGGTTTGAAAAGGATAAGACACCTATAGATGTCGCTGTGAATACAGTTTTAAAATAATCACTTTCTAATAAGTTAAATAATCAATAATTTCAAGACCATATCCAATCATTCCAACACGCTTTGTTTGTTGTGTGTTTGTCATGAGTTTGATTTTGCTAATATTGAGATCGTGTAAAATTTGTGCTCCAATTCCAAAATCTTTATTATCCATAGCCATTACAGGTGCCTTCATGATTCCATTTGCTTGATTTTCTTTTAAAATATGCAAGCGATTTAATAAATTTTGAGATTGATTTTGTTGATTAATAAATAAAATAGCTCCTTTTCCATTTTCATTTATAGATTGGAACATTTGATCAAGTTTTTTATCTGCGTTATTAGTAAGCGTTCCTAAAATATCATTATTTATTAATGTAGAGTTAACTCTTGTTAAAACTACTTCATCAGAATTCCAGACACCTTTTGTCAGTGCAATATGGATTTGATTGTTTGTAGTTTGCTGGTAAGCTCTTAGTCTAAAATCTCCAAATCTGGTAAAAATGGTGTAATCCTCTTTTTTCTCAATTAACGAATCATGCTCCATTCTATAGGCAACTAAGTCTTCTATAGAGACAATTTTTATATCAAACTTTTTAGCAACATCCAATAATTCAGGAAGACGGGCCATACTGCCATCCTCATTCATTATTTCAACGATTAATCCAGCGGGTTTTAGATTAGCTAAACGAGCAAAGTCAATAGCAGCTTCAGTATGACCAGTTCTTCTTAGTACACCGCCTTCCTTTGCTTTCAATGGAAATATATGACCTGGCCTAGCTAGATCAAAAGATTTTGTATCATTATCGATTAATGCTTTTACAGTTGCTGACCTGTCTGAAGCAGAAATCCCTGTAGTTACTCCTTTACCGCGTAAATCAACTGATACAGTAAAAGCAGTTTCCATAGGATCAGTATTGTTAGATACCATCATCCCTAATTCTAATTCTTTACAACGTGCTTCTGTTAAAGGCGCACAAATTAAACCACGACCATGAGTAGCCATAAAATTTATCATATCAGGAGTTACCATTTCTGCAGCAGCTAAAAAATCACCTTCATTTTCTCTGTTCTCATCATCTACAACAATGATAATTTTTCCATTTTTAATATCTTGAATAGCATCTTCTATTGTATTCAATTCAATTTTTTTAGAGCTAATATTTGTTGTATTCATTTGTTTTATTTATTCAGGAGGGTTTTGCCTTTTTTATGAATTTTGTTAATGGGTGTAAAAATACATCAATATTAAATAATCCCATTCCTTTTGATGCTCTTCTTGTTAAAAAATAAGCAAAAGGGATCATAATTATACTAGAAACCCATGAGCCTATAAATGCAGAAAGCGAACTTTCTTCTGCTAGGTTTCTACCAAATGTATTTACAAAAAAATAGATTACATAAATAATTATAGCTAAAATCATAGGTAAGCCAAAGCCTCCTTTTCTAATTATAGAACCAAGAGGGCCACCAATAAAAAATAAGATTAAACAAGAGAGTGAAATAGCTATTCTGTTATGAAATTCTATATCATATAGATTTAAAATTTTTCTTTTCCATTGAATAGATTTCTTATCTATTTTAATATTTTTATTTGAGTTTTTGACATTGTTTATGGCTGCATTCAAAACACTAATTTTACCACTCAAATTAAAGTTATTTAAGACCTCAGGTTTAAACTTAACTAAACTTAAAGAATCATTTTGTTTATAGAGTTCTTTTGCATTTATTTTGATATAAATACTTTTGGATTTAGATGTTAAATATTCGTCATAGGATAACTTCATTTCCGGTATTGTATCTTTTAATTGGCCTAAACTTAACATGTTATAACTTTTGGTATATTTGGTTTCATCTAAATCACTATCTGTAAACTTTGAAATATCAATATTAAATGTATATTCTTCAAAAGTTGCATTAGATGCAGGCATCTTCTTCATAGAATTTATATTCCTTCTTTTTGGAATATGTTCTTCGTGATAATAACCATCAAATAGAACAAGTGTCATATATTTACTTCCCTCTTCACTAATAATTTTACCCCTTTCAGCAGTGATGATTTTTTTATTACCCTTTTTAGATGATAAGTCATAGATTAACACTTTTTTGAGTAAGTTTTGTTCTTCACCATATTTTTCATCAAATTTTATTTGATAGTTAGGAATTTCTGAATTAAAACTTCCTGAAATTAAAGCTAATGCTGGCGTTTTCTTTTTTATGTTATTTGTTAAGTTTTTTTGTTTCAATGTAGCATAGGGAAACACATAATTAAGTGATAAAAAATTCAATACACTAATTAATAGTGTTAGTATAATTAAAGGCCTCATTAACCTCATTAAAGAAATACTTGCAGATTTAGCAGCAGCAAATTCATAATTTTCTGACATGTTCCCTAATGCCATTATAGAAGATAATAATACAGCTATTGGTAATGCTTGAGAAGAAACAACTAAAGCAGTGTAATAAAGAAATTTAAATATAAAAAAAAGCCCAATACCTTTTCCAGCAATACTTTCAAATGCCATCCATAATGTCTGCATTACCAGCACAAATAGGATTATTAAAAAAGTTGCAAAAAATGGAACTAAAAATGATTTTAAAATATATCGATCTAAAATTTTCATCTAGTCTATTAAATAACCAAGTTTTTCATATGAAATTCGATCAAACTGAAATAATTCATCAGATATGTTTTGATTGCTTTTAAATTGCTCAATAGTTAAAATAGTTTTAGTGCCGTTTTCACCAAATTGAATTAATTTATAGATGTGATTTGTTTTCAAATCTATGCCCAAGTTAACTTTTACAATTTCTGAATCTGTATCAATAGGCGTAAGGTTAATGAATTGAATTTTTCGCCCTTTTATATTTTTAATTACCCCCATCTTGAAATTATATCCTTCTTTATAGAAAGTAAGTAGCTTGGATGGATAAATTACCCCGTCATCATCGTTTAAATCTTGATCATTAACGGTAATCTCTTTTTCGTCATGGTTAATAACATATAGTTTGCCTCCGTTAAAAATAAAGGTATTTCCTAAGTAATCTAGGTTATACTTTTCTCCTTGAAGTGTAATAGTCCCATAGGAAGGTAATTCATCATTTTCACCAATTCCTGCTTCTTCATTAATCAGAGAAGTGCTAAAATTTAGTTTCATATTATTGTATGATTTCATTATAGTTGAAACATTATCTAATAATACTCTAGCCTCATCTTTCTGTTGAGAAAAAATTGAGGTATTAACAAAGATTGTAATAACAAATAACCAAACTTTATTCATTTTATCCGTTTTTTTCATTTTCTAATAATTGTTCTAGACTAGCTAAGTCTTGAACTAAAACTTGTCTCGCTTTACTACCTTCAAAGTTTCCAACGATACCAGCAGCCTCGAGTTGATCTATTAATCGTCCAGCTCTATTATACCCAAGTTTTAATTTTCTTTGCAATAAAGACGCAGAACCTTGTTGAGCAATTACGATAATCTCGGCAGCATCTTTAAATAATTTATCTCTATCAGAAATATCTATATCAAGAGCTGTGCCACCTTCTTCACCAACATATTCTGGAAGCAAGTGTGCATCCGAATATGCTTTTTGAGAACCAATAAAATCTGTAATTTTTTCTACCTCTGGTGTATCAACAAAAGCACATTGTATCCTTTCTATTTCATTTCCAGCAGTGTAAAGTAAATCACCACGACCAATTAATTGATCGGCTCCACCAGCATCTAAAATAGTTCTTGAATCTATTTTTGAGGTTACTCTGAAAGCAATTCTAGCGGGAAAATTTGCTTTAATAATTCCCGTGATAACATTTACAGATGGTCTTTGTGTTGCAACAATTAGGTGTATACCAATAGCCCTTGCTAATTGAGCTAACCGGGCAATGGGAGTTTCTACCTCTTTTCCAGCTGTCATGATTAAATCTGCAAATTCATCGATTACTAAAATAATATATGGAAGAAATTGATGTCCATCATTTGGGTTTAATTTTCTAGCCTTAAATTTAGTATTGTATTCTTTTATATTTCTAACCATAGCAGATTTAAGCAAGTCATAACGGTTATCCATTTCTATACACAAAGAATTTAGTGTATAAACCACCTTTGTAGTGTCTGTTATTATTGCTTCATCTGTATCTGGCAATTTTGCAAGATAGTGGCGTTCAATTTTATTAAATAAAGTTAATTCTACCTTTTTTGGATCAACTAATACAAATTTGACTTCAGCAGGATGCTTTCTGTAGAGGAGAGAAGTTAATACTGCATTTAAACCTACAGATTTTCCTTGCCCTGTAGCTCCAGCCATTAACAAGTGTGGCATTTTTGCCAAATCGACAACAAAAGTTTCGTTAGAAATCGTTTTCCCCAAGGCAATAGGTAACTCCATATTTGATTCTTGAAACTTCTTAGAAGCTATAACTGAATACATAGAAACAATAGTAGATTTTTTGTTAGGAACTTCAATTCCAATCGTACCTTTTCCTGGGATTGGAGCAATGATGCGGATTCCAAGAGCTGATAAAGACAAGGCTATATCATCCTCTAAATTTTTTATTTTTGAAATCCTTATACCAGCCTCAGGAACAATTTCATATAATGTAATTGTCGGTCCAACAGTTGCTTTAATTTGCGCAATACCTATTTTGTAATTTTTTAAAGTATCAACAATTTTATTTTTGTTAAGCTCTAATTCCTGGGGGTCTATAGAAATGCTCTCGTTGTATTGTTTTAATAGATTTAAAGTAGGAAATTTAAAATTCCCTAACTCTAGCGTGGGATCAAACTCTCCAAAATCTTCAACTAATTTTTTCGATAAATTTTCTGAAACATTTTCTTCCTCTGTTATTTCTTTAATATCAATTTTAACAAGAGTATCATCTTTTTTTTCGATTTCAGGAATTAATTCTTTAGTTTTTGAAGAAATTTCATCAGAGGAAGACATTACCTCTGAATGATTTTCAATGGTTGGTTTTAAATTTTCAACAGACAACTCAAATTCAGATTTTTCTTCAACTATTCTTATTGGATCATCAATTGTTACTTCTGGAGTATGAGTTGAGGAAACTTCAATGTCTTCTTCTTTAGTTGTTGTAAACTTTTTAATGACTAATTCAGGTGTAATTTTAAATCTGATAATTATATAAGTTAATAACAAAAACACTAAACTAATACCTAGACCAGTTCTTCCTATAAATAACTGAATGTATGTATTTAATTCATACCCTATAACACCAGCAAAAAGAGCATTTGATATATTTAAGAATCCAAAAGTAATTGAAATCCAAATCATGGCTAAAAGCCCCCAGTTATAAGAAATAATTAGTTTTGATAATTTTGTTTTCAATAACCAAAAAAGACTAGATAAAAATAAAAGATAAGGAATAATAAAAGCACCTAGACCAAGACCTCTGTATATAAAAAAATGACTCAGATTAGCTCCAACTTTACCAAGTAAATTAGATCCTTGTATTGCAGTATTTGAAAATTCATTAATAATACTTTGGTCTTCTTGCCAACTAAAGAAAAAAGAAATAAAAGCCACAAAAAGGAACAGAGATAAAAACAATAAAAAAAAGCCAATGACGGTTTGAATTTGTCTACTTTTTAAAAAACTGATTACAGAATTTGACCCTGAAGATTTGGTTTTTGTAGCGTTTTTAGTCTTTCTGGCCATAAAAAATAAAAATGTTTAAAAAGTAAATATAAGTATTTACTTAGAAAAGCAATGCTATTTTTGGAATGTATATAATTCCAGCTAAAATTAATTAAATTATGGCTGCTATCTGAGAAGAACCTGCAGATATACACTTAATAAAACTAATTTTTCAATACCTGTATTTAATGAATCTGCAACTAGAGCTTGACCAATTACAAAAATTTGTATAAGCCATTGTTTGGTACTTATTTTAAAATAATAACCAACTAATGAAATTAATACAATAATAAATAGCTGAGTTTAATATTCCTTTCTGTGGAAATTAGAAACCAAACACCTAGAAGTCAAATTATATACTTGAAATTCGCTTTACAATGAAATTACTAAGAGCTCTTTAAGATATATTTTAAATTGCTGCTAACGCGTTTTCATAATTTGGTTCATTTCCAGTTTCAGAAACTTGTTCTGAATAACAAATATTTCCTTCTTGATTTATAACAATTACAGATCTAGAGAGTAAATTTTTGAATGAACTGTCTGCAATTTCTAATCCATAATTTTTACCAAAATTTCCATCAGCAAAATCTGATAGCATTATCACATTTTTTATACCTTCTGCACCACAAAATCTTTGTTGTGTGAAAGGTAAATCTTTAGAAATACATAACACCTTTGTGTTTTCCATACTTGCAGCAGATTTATTGAAGGACCTTACAGAGGCAGCACAAGTACTAGTATCTACACTAGGAAATATATTTAATAATAATGTAAATCCATGAAAGTCAGACAGTGATTTTTTTGAAAGATCAGTAGCTGTTAGATGAAAATCGGGTGCTTTTGATCCATTTTCAGGAATGGATCCAAAAGTTGATATTGGTTTACCACCAAGAGTTATTTTTGTCATTTTTTGTATTTTTTTAAAATGTAAAAGTAATAGAATTAAGCTAGTAAATTTGTTTCAATATTGTTAATTATTAGACTAATTATTATAATATCTTCGTGACTTATTTTTTCAACCTATGAATTTAAGTATTTACACAAAAGAATTTAAGTATAACTGGACTCTTGCTGCTCCGGTTATGCTTGGAATGTTAGGTCACACTTTTGTGAGTTTTGTAGATAATATTATGGTTGGCCAATTAGGAACAGCAGAATTGGCTGCGGTCTCATTAGGAAATAGTTTTATGTTCATTGCCATGTCTATTGGGATTGGTTTTTCTACTGCGATAACCCCTTTAATAGCAGAAGCAGATGCTGCTACTAACTTTATAAAAGTGAAGTCTACTTTTAAACATGGCTTGTTTTTATGTTCTATTTTGGGTATCAGTATGTTTTTACTCTTACTTCTTTCAAAGTCGCTACTGCATAGTAATTTTTTAAATCAACCAAAGGAAGTTGTGAACCTAGCAATTCCTTATTTAGACCTGGTGGCTTTTTCTTTAATTCCTTTAATTATTTTCCAAGCATTTAAACAGTTTAGTGATGGGTTATCCATGACTAAATATCCTATGTATGCAACAATTATAGCTAACATTATTAATATAATTTTAAATTATATTTTGATTTTTGGGAAATTTGGTTTCCCTGCTTTTGGTATAGTTGGTGCAGCCTATGGTACCCTCATATCTAGATTTATTATGGTTTCTTATTTGTGGTGGTTATTGGCAAACAAAGAACGATCTAAGAAATTTGTTACCAAAATTAAATTTTTTGTATTAGATAAATTTATGCTCAAGAAAATAATTAGTTTAGGTGCTCCAAGTGCCATGCAAATGTTTTTCGAAATAGCTATTTTCACCGTTGCCATATGGCTTAGTGGTTTATTGGGTAAAAACCCTCAAGCAGCAAATCAAATTGCTTTAAATTTATCTTCTATGACGTTTATGATTGCGATGGGGCTTGGAGTTGCCGCTATGGTAAGAGTTGGGAATCAAAAAGGCTTATTGAAATTTATAGAAT
The DNA here is from genome assembly GCA_965657365.1 of Flavobacteriaceae bacterium. Classification (GTDB taxonomy): domain Bacteria; phylum Bacteroidota; class Bacteroidia; order Flavobacteriales; family Flavobacteriaceae; genus Polaribacter. The sequence goes on along the minus strand of CBFHOD010000005.1, from coordinate 29,814 downwards.
TAAGAAGAATAGCCATTTCTATTTTTCTCTTTGCTCTCATTTTTGCTGCTGGTTTTGCCCTATTGTTTTTAATTTTTAGATTTCAATTACCTAAAATATATGTTGATTTAACTGATTCAGAAAATTTAATTGATACCATGGAAGTTGTAAATATTGCTTCGCAATTATTATTAATAGCTGCAATTTTTCAAATTAGTGATAGTATTCAGGTAGTTGTTTTAGGAGCATTACGTGGACTTCAAGATGTAAACATACCAACCTTAATAACTTTTATTTCATACTGGATTATTGGATTTCCTATCAGTTTTTTCTTGGGGAAAGAGGATGTTTTTGGTAGCGTAGGAATCTGGGTAGGATTATTAGCGGGATTATCATCTGCATCTATTTTATTATATCTTCGCTTTAATTATTTAACTTTAAAATTGATAAAAACAAAAAACCATGGTCTTACCTAAATTTTTATTAGCTGATAATAGTAGTTTTCCTGAAGATATTTTCGTTCTTCATACAGAATTTCCTCGTTTTTTAATCAATTTAAAAGATGATGAAATTGAATGGTTTGAAGATTTATCTGGAGAAAGAGAAGATGATATAGCAGATGAAGTTTCTAATCTTATTGAAGCAGCCTCTTTATTTTATGACAAACAAATTGAAGGTTATGAATAGTTTTCTATGGATTAAATATTTGCTGTAAACTCTAAAAAAACTTTTTTATGCTGTGTAAGATTTATCTTTGGTGATATGGATACACGTACTATATAATCTTTGTCTCCCTCTTTTGTAGTTCCTTGTGTAGATGTAGCAGGAATAGTCCAATAGCTACCTTTGAGTTGGCCATAACTTACACAAAACTTACTCTCAGTAGGTATTTTTTTAATCATTAAATTTATTAATTTAAGATTTAATACTCTTTTGTAATTTTCTTTTTCTTTGGCTGTATTTCCTTTAGTTGGAAGGTCTAATGAAAAAACTGACGGAGTAAAACCTTGATTAGCTAACTCTTTAGAAACAAAGTTAATTTTTGCACTAGGTAAGTTTTTAGTTATAAAGTCCACAAAATCTCGAGTATTTTGATATGCATCAAATATTCTTTGATTCATGGAGGGTAACTGTTTTGCTAAAATCTCATATTGAAGATCCGTGGCTTGGTTATCACAAATACTAAGATGCTTATCAATTTTAAGCATTAAAGAAATTGTTTTTTTATTTCCCACACAATATCCTGCTGTGCATTGTCCGCCACTTGGAAATTTAGAACCACTAACATAAGAAATGGCTTTAACCTTAGAAAATAGTTCAACACTATCTAAAAACGGAGTATTAGGACAAAAAGTTTGGTCTAAAACAAAAACAGGGCTAATTGCATCACCACTTAAAGTAGTTTTACGTTTCTTCTCTAAAACTGTTTTTAATTGTTTTAAATCTGGAACTTCAACTCTAGGGTTCGTCGGAATTTCAGCTATAATAAATGGAACAGCATTTTGGATCGCAATTTCATCTAGAATAACATCTATGCTCTGCGTCATGTCGTTTTCTCTATCAACATGTAAATCAATTACTTCAACATTTTTTATGCATGCAGCAACCCGCCTTGCTTGGTCATTAGTTCCGCCGTAACAATTAGGAGGAACTATAAATTTGATGGGTTTTCCTTGGTGGTTTTCTTGAGCAAAGTCTACTAGACCCATCATGATAGCATATTGCATAGAGAGACCACTAGAACCAATTAAAGGCATTGTTTTCGCACCAGTAATAGTGATGATTTCATCTGTAACAATTTTTTTATTGAGCTCTAATTTGGATGGTGAAATAGTAAAAGTTGAATTTTTAATTAAAGCTAGTAAAGCTGTGTGACAATTTGCAGGAGTCATTGCAATTGTCTCTCTTCTCCTTACATGTTGGATTTCAGAGATATAGTTTTCGTTTTGTTTTCCATTAACAATTAATACACTACCAAGTTTTTTATATATATTAATAAAAAATTCAATATTAAATTTTAGATTATTAACATCTATTGTTTCTGATTGCGAAACCAATACAGTACTCCCTTCAAAATCTGAAATATCAGATAATTTTTTAACTTTTTTTAATTCAAAATTATAACCATAAGTTTGTTTAATAGTTTTATAATCTAAGAAATCTATACAGTTATCAGTATAGATGATTCGAGTATTTTTATGTGCTAATAAATTTTTTCTTAGTACGGCAAGAATTGGAATAGACTGAGATGAAAAACTTATGATGTTTTTTGGATTTATGCCGTGTAAATGAGCAATTGCCCATTCTAAAACACACGATAATGGATGTCCTAAACGAATGTAATCATAAGCGGTAGGTAAATTATTTAAGACCGAAGTGTCAATGCTATTTTTTTTACTTAACAATTCAAACTGTTCTAGAAATTTAGTTTTGGCTAATTTTTCATCATAAATATCTAATCGATGTGTAGTGGTAGATAACCAACTTTTAGGCATTTTTTCTAATACATTTTTTAGATAGTTTATCATGCTATTATTTTTTTTGATTTAAAAAGTTTTTATCCTTTTCTTTTTTCTACTAGTTCTAGTTTTTCCAAAGAAGCTTCAGTTGTAAAATTTCCGAAATTAATAAAAGCCTTTTTCTTTTCAATCTTTTCTATGGTTCCTATAGAATTTCCATCTATGAGCCTAACGCTATCGTTAATTTTAAATACATATTCAGCCTTTATTTTTGCCAATTTCTTAGCTTCTTTATTTTTAACTTTTCTTATTTCAACTACCTTTTTCATCACTTCATTTTCTACTTTTTGAATCACTTCTTGTAGTTGTTTTTCAACAATTTTAGCTTTTTGTTTTTGTGACTTTGTTTTTGGCTTTATAGGGTTTTTCTTAGCGTATTTTACTTTTTCATCGGCAACCCATTTATTAAAATTTAGAGTTAATTCTTTTTTGTTATTTGTCTGTAAATATTTATTGAATAATTCATTGGTTTTTCTTCCTAATGATAACATTTTTTGATTCTTGTCATATAATTCTTGAAACCCAGCTAATTTTGCTTGAATTTTTTCTTCTTTATCTTGCAAACTTTCAATATGTTTTTGCCCTTTAGTTTTTTGCTTTTCTAGATTTTCAGAATTTTTATGAAGACGATTTCTTTCTTTTTGAAGTTTTGAGATGGTTTTATCTAAACGAATTTTCTCGGTTTCAACTCGTTTTTTAGCTTTATTAATTAGACTAAATGGAATTCCATTTTTTTGTGCAACTTCAAATGTAAAAGAACTTCCGGCTTGACCCACATACAATTTATATAATGGTTCAAGGGATTGTTCATTAAATTGCATATTAGCGTTAGTTACAAAGTCTAATTCATTTGCTAAAACCTTTAAATTTGAATAGTGAGTTGTAATGATTCCAAAAGCTTTTTTGTGATAAAACTCTTCTAAAAATATTTCTGCAAGAGCTCCTCCCAATTCAGGATCGCTACCTGTACCAAATTCGTCTATTAAGAACAACGTGTTTTCATTGCATTTACGTAAAAAATAACGCATGTTTTTTAATCTATAACTATAAGTGCTTAGTTGATTTTCAATAGATTGGTTATCTCCAATATCTGTTAAAACAGTATCAAATATTGTTGTTTCACTTTGTTCATTTACAGGGATTAGAATACCACTTTGCAACATTACCTGCAATAAACCAATAGTCTTTAAAGTAATACTTTTACCACCGGCATTTGGTCCAGAGATTACTATAATTTGTTGTTTTTCATTTAGCTCAATAGTTTGTGGAACAACTTCTAATTTCTCTTCTTTATGAGTTACTAAAAGGATAGGATGGAAGGCATCTTTAAAATAGACTCTTTTATTTTCTCCAATTTTTGGTAACAACCCGTTTATAGAATACGCATATTTAGTTTTTGAACTAATCACATCTAAATGTGTTAAATAGTCTAGCTGTGATTCTAATAGTGATGTATAAGGTCTTATTCTATAACTTAAAGTTTTAAGGATTCTAATAACTTCTTGCTTTTCCTCATATTCTAGATTTTGTAGTTCTCTCTGATATGCTAGTGTGGCTTGTGGTGCAATATATACAATGTTACCAGATTTTGAAGAACCAAGTAAACTTCCTGATACTTTTTTTCGATACATGGCTAATACAGCTAGTACACGGTGATTATCTATAATAGATTCTTTAATGTCATCCAAATAACCTGAAGCCTTTGCTTTGCTTAACGCTGAAGAAAAACTTTGTCCAATTTTGCCATTTAAGCCACTGATACTTCTTCGTATTTTTCTTAATTCAGGAGAGGCACTATCTACAACTTCTCCATATGGAGAAATTACTTTTTTTATATCGTCAATAATTTGTTGAATAAAATCAACATTTTCACTTAAAATATAAAGTTGTGGAAAGTAGCTGTGAAATTTTTTAAAATATTTTTTTAATTCCTTAATAGTCTCAGATGTGGTAGCGATTTTTAAAAAACTTTCTGTTTCTAAATAACTATCCTCAATAGTTAATCGTTTTATCTGTTCATAAATATTATCAAAACCGTGATTGGGAATTCTATTGTCGCTCTCAAATGATGATAGGTATTCATTTGTGAATTCTAATTCTCGAAGCAGTCTTTTTTTGGTAGAGAAAGGTAAGGTTTCTAAAACTTGTTTTTTTCCTAATTCTGAAATACTAAAGGCAGCAACTTGTTGAATAACTGTTGTAAATTCTAAATCTTGTAATGCTTTCTCAGAGATATGTATATTCAAACCTTTATATTTGGAGTTTACAAAAATAACAAAAGAATGATTATCAATATTGAGGAAAACTGGAAAAATATCTTACAACCAGAATTTGATAAAGAGTCATTCAAAAACCTCTCTAGATTTGTGAATTCTGAATATGTAAACAATATTTGTTATCCTGAAGGAAAAAATATTTTTTCAGCTTTTAATACATGTTCATTCGAAAATTTAAAAGTAGTAATTATTGGTCAAGATCCTTATCATGGGAAAGGTCAAGCAAATGGTTTATGTTTTTCTGTTATGGATAATATGAAGCAACCCCCTTCATTAAAAAATATTTTTAAAGAATTGCAAGCAGACGTTGATAAACCCATTCCAACTTCTGGAAACTTATCTTCTTGGGCTAGTCAAGGTGTTTTGTTGTTAAATGCAACGTTAACAGTTCGCGAAGGTGAAGCAGGAAGTCATCAAAATAAGGGATGGGAACTATTTACAGATGCTGTTATTGATAAGGTTTCAAAACAAAAAGAACATTTAGTTTTTTTGCTTTGGGGGAAGTTTGCCCAAACTAAGATAAAACTTATAAATCTTAATAAACATAAGGTTTTAACTGCACCACACCCTTCGCCACTGGGCGCATGGAGAGGTTGGTTTGGGTGTAAACACTTCTCTAAAACAAATGAATATCTTAAAAAAAAATCGCTGAAAGAGATTATTTGGTAAGTTTATTTTTTTAAAAATAAGCTCCAATATTAATGAATAAAAAGCTAGGATTTTATAAATTCTAGTGATTGATTTATTTGGGGTTGTTTTGAGATTTTTTCTGAGGATTTTATGAGATTGTCTGCCAATCCACAAGGTTTTGAAGTGCTTCTACAAGATGTAAAACTGATTAAACCGAGAACACAGATGGAAACATAAATATATCTTTTCATAAGTTGTAATTTATATTTTAAATGTACGTATTTTTTTAAATACACTTTTAATCATTTTATTAAATTTTAGTATATATTTTTTAATTCACTAATTTCTCTAATGTGTAAAAGATTAAATCTCCAATCACCTGATTTGGGTTTTCACTAAATTTTCCTAGCGCTCTATTTGCAATAATTGCATTCATAGAACATGCCTGATGTCCTAATAGCTTCGCCAACCCATATATGGCAGATGTTTCCATTTCTAAATTAGTAACTTTAATTCCTTTGTAATCGAAAGAATCTATTTTAGTATTTAGTTTGGGGTCTTTAACAGCCAAACGTAGGGATCTTCCTTGAGGCCCATAAAAACCACCAGCTGTAGCTGTCATTCCTTTGAAAATTATATCAGAAGTGATTTTAAATTCTAATACTTTACTATTCGTAATTACCAAAGGGTAACTTTTCTTTTCATCCCATTGGGTATGCTTCACAAAAGCGTTTTCAATCTCAGGATGAGATATAGTTTCAGTAGGGTAAGAGCGTAACATTCCATTTATATCTAGAGCGTAAGTACTCATTAAAAAGCTATCAATAGGAATATTTTTTTGTAAGGAACCGGATGTTCCAATTCTTATAATGTTAAGAGCTGTATGATCTTTCTTAATTGTTTTAGTTTGTAAATTTATGTTTACTAAAGCATCTAATTCATTTAAAACAATATCAATATTGTCTGCGCCAATTCCGGTTGAAATTACAGTTATTCTCTTATTTTTATATCTTCCAGTAGTTGTTTTAAATTCTCTCTTGTGTGTTGAAAACTCAATAGAATCAAAATGTTGTGTAACTTTATTAACCCTCTCTGGATCTCCAACAAAAATTATATCATTAGAAATATTTTCTGGTTTCAAGTTTAAATGGTAAATACTGCCATCATCATTTAAAATTAGTTCTGAATCTTTCAATTTCATTTTAGTAACAAATTTATAATAGCTTAACCTCCTACACGTTTAACTGAAAAACCTTTATTCTGTAATATTTCCATTATTTTATCTCTATAATCCCCTTGTATTATGATGCTTTCGTTTTTAAAACTGCCACCAACACTAAGTTTAGTTTTTATTTCTTTGGCTAAAATTTTAAAATCCTTAACCGCACCATTATAACCTTCAATAATAGTAATTGGTTTTCCCTTACGTTTTTCATATTTACACAATAGTGGTTCATCTTGAAGCCAAATATTAGATTTATTAACCTTTACGGGCTCATCTTCTATTATGTGATCTGGAAATAAATTTTTTAGCTGATCTTTAAAATCCATAGAATTCTATTTGGTTAATCCCAATTCACGTAAGCGTTCGTTTAAGAAATCTCCTGCAGTAATGTCTTCAAATTCTTTTGGGTTATTTTGATCTATACACCCTTCCAAAACATTTAATTTCATATTGCTTATCGGGTGTAAAAAGAAAGGAATAGAATATCTAGAGGTTCCCCACAATTCTTTTGGTGGATTTGTTACTCTATGTATTGTTGATTTTAATCTATTATTACTATGACGTGAAAGCATATCACCAACATTAATCATAATTTCATCAGGCTCAGCGATAGCATCTATCCATTCACCATTTAAGTTTTGAACTTGTAAGCCTTTTCCCTGAGCACCCATTAGTAATGTAATTAAATTAATATCACCATGAGCGGCAGCTCTTACTGCATTTTTTGGTTCAGACTGAATAGGAGGGTAGTGTATAGGCCTTAATATACTATTACCATTATGAATATATTGATCAAAATACTTTTCTTCTAAGCCTAAGTGAATGGCCAAAGATCGCAATACATATTTAGCTGTTTTTTCTAACATACGATAGGTTGTTTTTCCTACCTGATTAAACTCAGGCAGTTCATCAACAAAAACATTATTTGGATATTCTAATTCTAATTCAGCATTATTTTCAACATATTGGCCAAAATGCCAAAACTCTTTTAAATCTCCTTCTTTTCTACCTTTGGCACTTTCTTTTCCAAAGGAAACATAGCCTCGCTGACCACCAATTCCTGGAACTTCGTATTTTCTTTTAACTTCTGTAGGGAGTTCGAAAAATCTTTTAATTTGTTCGTACAATTTATCTACAAGTAAATCATCTAAAAAATGTCCCTTTAAAGCGACAAACCCGATATTTTCATAGGCATGACCTATGTCATTAATAAATTGTTGTTTTTTTGAGATATCATTAGATAAAAAATCAGCCAAATTAACGCTAGGTATTTTATTCATGGTATTGTTTTTATATGAGGAGTTAAGTTAGTAAAAAATAAAGTTATTTTTTACGAAAAGGAATTAAATATGAAATTGTGTAGTTGAATCCAAAACCTGTATTGCTTGTATACACTCTATTAAATCCAGGTGCATAATGAGTTTTAAAATTTACCGGATCGTTTAGGCTAACCATTATTTTATAGGAACCACTGAATGTTAGGAAAATATTTGGATACACTTCTGCTCGAAAACCTAGTACTAATTCAGACCAATGCGCTGTAAGGCCTTTTACTGTGATAGGTACATTATTAATCAATGCTGGTAACAGAGGACTGCTATTTATTTGATAATTGTTTAGTGTTTGTTCAAACGTAGCAAAACCATAACGAAAACCCGTGAAGATTTCATTATTCATATCTAGCCAATTCTTGTAAGAGTTATAGTTTAAACCAATTTTAATATAACTCCCTCTAGAGGTTGAGTTTGTGAAGTCTTCTCTTGTTGTAAATTTTTCATTTCCGAGTTCTACAGCTGCATACCATTTTTTTGAAATTCTATAATCACCAACAATTTCCAGACCACTATTGTAATCTTGTAATATAGACCTGATGGGTTTACTAATATCTATACCTAGCCTAAGACCATAATTGGTTTTGTATACGATACTATCTTTGGGTATTGAATCATTTTTTTGTTGTGCTGATACATTAACAAAAAGGATTAATAAACAAGTTTTAATGAAAAATTTTAACATGGGCAGCTGTCTCATTATCTATTGTTGGAATTGTAATGGTGTTTTCTAAGGTCTCTGTTAGTCCAATAATCCAGTCATTAGAAACATCTGAAGTGACACTCACATTGTTAAAAATTGCTTTGAAACCACACGACCTAGAAACAAATACTTCTTCAACATCATAGTTTATTGTGATAATATCGATATTACTTTCAGAAGAGAGGTTATAAATAATTTGGTTACTAGTAACATCTAATGGAATTAAAATAGAATCTAAATTGGCATTAGAATAAAGTTCATCAAAACCCTCTGGGTTAACAGACAAGTCTTCTACAGATTTTGTCTGTGTAATATTTGTAGCATTATAGAAACGAATAACCATATTAGGAGTAATAGGTTCAATACAAAAGTCATCTTTTTCACAACTAGAGACTAGTAGAGCAATTAACGTTAGTAATAAATAGTATTTTCTCATTTCAAATCTGTAACTTAAAGTGATTACTCTTCAACTTCTACAATGTTTTCCATAGCTTCTGCTAATTTAAAATCTAATTCTGTAACACCTCCAGCATCATGAGTTGTCAGTTTTATCTCCAGAATATTGTAAACATTAGTCCATTCAGGATGATGATTTAGATTTTCACACTCAAAAGCTATTCTCATCATAGCACTCATACAGTTTTTGAAACTATCAAATTCAAATTCTGAATGCAAGGCATTTTCATAATAATCCCAATCTGGTAAATCTTTTAATTTTTTTTCAATTTCTACCTCTGTTAGTTTTTTCATTATTAGCTTGTATTTGTATCAAAAGTACAACAATTTTGATACGATTAAATTACATCAAATATTATATTTTTTCAAAAAGCACAACAGTTTCAATATGTGATGTATGTGGAAACTGATCAACCAAACTTATTTTTTTAATTTCATAACCATGGTTCATCATTTCTACAGTATCTCTTGCTTGAGTTGCAGGATTACATGAAACATATACTATTCTTTCGGCGTTAATCGAAATGATTTTTTTAAGTGTTTTAGGAGCAATACCTGCACGGGAGGGGTCCAAAATAATTGTTCGAATTTTATTTTTATATTCAGGATGTTCATAAAGAAATTTTCCTACATCTGCTGTGTAAAATTTCAATCCATTTATGTGATTTCTTTTAGCATTTTTTATAGCATCTTTAATGGCAGAGGCAACAATATCTACTCCAATAATTTTAGCATTAGTACTTCTTGAAGCTAAGATTTGACCGATCGTTCCCGTTCCACAAAATAAGTCCATAACAATTGTATTGTCAATAGCTTCTTTATTTTCTAAAGCATAATCAATTACTTTAGAATATAATTTTTCTGCAGATTTTGGATTGGTTTGAAAGAAACTTTTCATACTAATTTCAAAATTCAATCCTAATAGTTCCTCTACAATCTTATCCTCACCTGAAATCAATTGACTTGTTCCTGAAGTTGCAAGAGTTCTATCACCTGTTTCATCATTAATTGAATGTAAAAATCCTGCAAACCGCTCTTTGAAAATACCTTGTAACAACTTAGAAAAATCGTTCAAGTCAAATTTAGGAAGATCGAAAGATGTTGTAACTAAATTAAATAAAAGCTGGTCGGTTTTGTAGGATTTTCTAACTACAAAATAACGAAAAAAACCTACTCTCTTTGGACCATGCCATGGAGATAACCCAGTTGCTTCACAATACTTTCTTATGGTACTAATGTTATCTTCAACTAAGGTGTCGAACAATCCAGAGTCTTTTTCTAAATTATCTCCCATCCACCAAACACCACGTCTTTTGAAGCCTAAAGTAAAAATATCAATATCTGTTTTATTTATTCTATCATAACCAATAGCAGAAAACCCGTATTCCATTTTATTCCTGTAATGAAATACATTTGGTGAAGTTACCAATTCATCAAAAAGCTCATCTATATTTGGAACTTTGCCAATACGTTTGAATAGTGATAAAGTACTTTCTTTCTTGTAACGATGTTGTAATTCTATGGGCAATTGAATATAGGGAGCGCCAGGAATATCTTGGTATGGAACAGAAATTTCATCTTCAGAATTTTGAAGAACATCAATTAAATTACATTCAGCATAATTCTTAGTAGATTTTTTTACTTGAGCTTTTACCGTCTGTCCAGGAATTGTGTTTGGAACAAATACTACAAACACACCTTCTTCAGATCTTATTCTAGCGATTCCTTTTCCACCAAAGGCATAATCTTCAATTGTTAGTTCTAATATTTGTCCTCTTTTAACAAATTTATTCCGTTCTCTTTTTGGCATATGTAGTCATAGTAATATGTTGCAAAATTAATAAAACATATCAATTACAGATAGAAATAGTAATAAATTTGATGCAATTGATATGAATAATATTTCTTAAATTGCGGCTCCTAGGGATGATTTCTTTCCCACGCTGAATTTTTGAATCTTTCGAAAAGATAAAGGTAGATAAGGAATGGTTATTTCACTCGCAAAAGCGAGATTTAATTATTACGTTTATTTCTCTATAAAGATGTAAACAATGCTTTGAAGGATTCATTGCATAAACCTTAAATTATTTTAAATGGCTGTTTTAGAACACGTAACTTCGCAACAAGCGATTGAATTAGAAAATAAACATGGTGCCCACAATTATCATCCACTTCCGGTGGTTTTAAGTAGAGGAGAGGGTGTTTATGTTTGGGATGTAGAGGGTAAAAAATATTATGATTTTTTATCTGCTTATTCAGCAGTAAATCAAGGGCATTGTCACCCTAAAATTGTAAATGCTATGGTAGCTCAAGCCAAAACTTTAAGTTTAACATCTAGGGCATTTTATAATGATGTTTTAGGTACTTATGAAAAGTATGTTACAGAGTATTTTGGTTTTGATAAAGTTTTACCAATGAATACAGGGGCTGAAGCTGTTGAAACTGCCTTAAAGCTTTGCAGAAAGTGGGCGTATGAAGTTAAAGGAATTGAAGAGAATAAAGCAGAAATAATTGTTTGTGAAAACAATTTTCACGGAAGAACTACCACAATTATTTCTTTTTCCAACGATCCAGTTGCAAGGAAAAATTTTGGACCATTTACAAATGGGTTTATTAAAATTGAATATGATAATATAGCAGCATTAAAAAATGCGCTTGAGAATAATAAAAATATTGCAGGATTTTTAGTAGAACCCATTCAGGGTGAAGCTGGAGTTTATGTTCCATCTGAAGGGTATCTAGAAAGTGCAAAAGCACTTTGTGAAGAATATGGAGTTTTATTTATAGCTGATGAAGTTCAAACAGGTATTGCTAGAACTGGAAGATTACTAGCTACTTGTGGTAATTGTTTATGTGAGGATAAAAATTGCTCTGGCACACCTGACGTAAAACCAGATGTTTTAATTCTTGGGAAAGCGTTAAGTGGAGGAGCATATCCTGTCTCAGCAGTATTAGCTAACAATTCTATTATGGATGTTATTAAACCAGGTAACCATGGATCTACTTTTGGAGGCAATCCTATAGCAGCTTCAGTTGCCGTAGCTGCATTAGATGTAGTAAGAGATGAAGATTTAGCTGAAAATGCTGATAGGTTAGGTAAGATTTTTAGACATGAATTGTCTTTGTTTGCTGAGGATAACAAATGGATCAAAAAAGTTAGAGGTAAAGGTCTTTTAAATGCCATTTTAATTAACGATACTGAAGACAGTACCACGGCCTGGGACATCTGTATTAAATTAAGAGATAATGGCTTGTTAGCAAAACCAACACACGGAAACATTATTCGTTTTGCCCCACCTTTAGTAATGAATGAAAATGAATTGTTAGATTGTATTTCTATTATTAAGAAGACAATTTTAGACTTCAAAAAATAGTTAATTAGTGTTTTAAACACTTTAATTTAAATAAAAATATTAAAAATAAATCTCAAAAAAACCTTTTAAAATGAAACAGATTTTAAAGTTTAGTGCATTGATATGTGTTATTTTTGCATCAGGATGTAAATCAGAAATAAAAATGAATAAAGACGTGAAAACGCCTAAAGCAGAAATACAAGCAAAGTCATTAACTATTCACAACTCGACAAGAATAGATAATTATTTTTGGATGCGTTTAACAGATGAACAAAAAACAGCAAAAAATAAAGATGCTCAAACTCAAAAAGTTGAAGCCTATCTAAATTCTGAAAATGAGTATTTTGATAAAGTAACAGCCTCTACAAATAATTTTCAAGAAGAACTTTTTGAGGAAATGAAAGGTAGAATAAAAGAAGATGATACTTCAGTTCCTTATTTTAGAAATAATTATTTTTACATAACACGTTTTGAAAAGGGAAGTCAATATCCAATTTACTCCAGAAAAAAAGAGAATCTAGAGGCAAAAGAAGAAATTCTTTTTGATGTCAACAAGGAAGCTGAAGGTTATGAGTATTTTCAGTTAGGAGGTCTTAATGTAAGCCCTAATAATACTTTGGTTGCATTTGCGACTGATACTGTAAGTAGAAGACAATATACCATTCAAATTAAGAACTTAGAAACAGGTAATATTTTAACTGATAAAATAGAAAATACTACTGGAGGATCTGTATGGTCTAACGATAATAAAACTCTTTTTTACACAAAAAAAGATCCTTTGACACTCAGAAGTTCCTCAATATATAGACATATACTAGGAACAGATGCATCTGAAGATGTAATCGTTTATGAAGAAAAAGATGAAACGTATAGTACTTATGTATATAAAACGAAATCTCATAAATTTATTGTTATTGGAAGTTCAAGTACTTTGTCCTCTGAATTTAGAATTATTTCTGCAGACAAACCCTATGGAGATTGGAAGATTATTCAACCTAGAGAAGACAATTTAGAATACAGTTTGGCTCATTATGGAGATTATTTTTACATACAAACAAATAAAGATGGTGCTCTCAATTTTAAGCTGATGAAAACACCAGTAAATAAAACTGCAAAAGAGAACTGGGTTGATGTTATACCTCATAGAAATGAAACCTTACTTGAAGATGTTTCCATATTTAAAAATTATTTAGTTATAGAGGAAAGAACAAAAGGTTTAGGTAGGATTAGAATAAAAACATGGGATGGTAAAGAAGATTATTATTTACCATTTGATGAAGAAACGTATTCTGCTGGAGTATATGCAAACCCTGAATTTGATACAGAAGTTATTCGTTATTCCTACAATTCCATGACAACTCCAAACTCTGTGATTGATTTTAATATGAGAAATCAAACTAAAGAAGTTAAAAAAGAACAAGAAGTTTTAGGAGGAAAATTTAATAAAAGTAATTACAAAAGTGAACGTGTTTGGGCAACAGCAAGAGATGGTAAAAAAGTTGCCATTTCTCTAGTGTACCATAAAGACACGGAATTAAATAAAGACACGCCCTTATTGCAATATGCTTATGGATCCTATGGTTACACTATTTCCGATGGTTTTTCTTCAACTCGATTAAGTTTATTAGATAGAGGTTTTGTGTATGCTGTAGCTCATATTAGAGGAGGTCAGTATTTAGGTAGAGAATGGTATAATGACGGGAAAATGATGAATAAGAAAAATTCATTTTTTGATTTTATCGATTGTTCAAAATATTTAATTGAAAATAAGTATACCTCAGCTAAACATTTATATGCTATGGGAGGATCAGCCGGTGGTCTTTTGATGGGTGGTATAAGCAATTTTAACCCAGAACTATATAATGGTATTATAGCTGCAGTTCCTTTTGTTGATGTTATTTCTACCATGCTAGATGAATCAATACCACTAACAACAGGAGAATTTGACGAATGGGGTAATCCTAAAGAAAAAGAGGCTTATGATTACATGTTGTCATATTCACCTTATGATCAAGTTGAGGCTAAAGATTACCCAAATATGCTAGTAACTACTGGTTATTTTGATAGTCAAGTTCAATATTGGGAGCCAGCAAAATGGGTAGCCAAATTAAGAGAAGTTAAGACAGATAATAATATCTTATTATTACATACTAATATGGATGTTGGACATGGAGGTGCATCTGGACGTTTTGATTCCTTAAAAGAAACTGCAATAGATTATACATTTCTCTTAGCTTTAGAAAACAAACTATAGTTATTTCCAAGTTTTTAAAAATAATGACAAGAAACAACGGTATTTATAATAACTTAACAGAATTAGTAGGTCAAACCCCTATAGTTCAATTAAATAAGATTATAAATAACTTTCCAGGTAAATATTTTGCTAAACTAGAAATGTTTAATCCTGGTCAATCTCAAAAAGATAGAATAGCACTTCATATTGTTGAAAATGCCGAAAGAAAAGGTATTTTAACAAAAGGAAGTACTATTGTTGAAACAACCTCTGGCAATACTGGATTTTCGTTAGCTATGATAGCCATGGTTAAAGGCTATAAATGTAAATTAGCGGTAAGCGATAAATCTTCACCAGATAAAATAGATGGGCTCAGAGCCATGGGTGCAGAGGTTTTTGTATGTCCAGCCAATGTTTCAGTAGATGATTCCAAGTCGTATTATGAAGTAGCCAAAAGAATACACAAGGAAACTCCTAATTCAGTTTATATTAATCAATATTTTAATAGTCTTAATATTGATGCACATTACGCCACAACTGGTCCTGAAATATGGAACCAAACCAATGGAAAAATAACCCATTTAGTTGCCGCAAGTGGAACTGGAGGTACAATTTCTGGAACAGGTAAGTATTTAAAAGAACAAAACCCAGATATAAAAATTTTAGGAGTTGATGCTGTTGGATCTGTGTTGAAAAAATATCATGAGACTGGAAAATTAGATAAAAATGAAATTAAGCCCTATAAAATTGAGGGATTAGGTAAAAATTTAATTCCTAGTGCAACAGATTTTTCAGTCATTGATGTTTATGAAAAAGTTACTGATAAAGATGCTGCATACAAAGCAAGAGAAATCATAAAAAAAGAAGGAATATTTCCAGGATATACTTGTGGAGCTGTTATGCAGGCTACAGAGCAATATGCAAATAAGGGAATGTTTGATAATGATAGTTTTGTGGTTTTAGTATTTCCAGATCATGGATCTCGTTATATGAGTAAAATATATAGTGACGATTGGATGAAAGAACAAGGTTTTTATGACCCTAAATTACCCCAAAATAAGCCTTCAACCTATATTAAATAATTTAAAACAACAACACTAATTTTATTTTAAGCATCTGTAATCAAAATTATTTTATTTGAATAACTCCTTAAAATTCTTTTACTTTGCAGGCTTAAAATCACGATATAAATAAATATTTAGATGATGACTAACGATCTTTTTGATAGAATTAAAGCAGATAAAGGTCCACTGGGAAATTGGGCAGATAAAGCAGAGGGTTACTATGTTTTTCCTAAGCTAGAGGGTCCAATATCTAATCGTATGTCTTTCAATGGAAAGAAGGTAATAACTTGGAGTGTAAATGATTATCTAGGTTTGGCTAATCATCCTGAAGTTTTAAAAGTAGACGGAGAAGCTGCAATAGAGCACGGTATGGCTTATCCAATGGGAGCTAGAATGATGTCTGGTCATACTAAATATCATGAACAGTTAGAAAACGAGTGTGCTGAATTTGTTGGTAAAGAAAAAGCTTATTTGTTAAATTTTGGTTACCAAGGAATAATGTCTGCTATTGATGCCTTAGTCAGTAAGAATGATATTATAGTTTATGATGTTGATACCCACGCTTGTATTATTGATGGTGTTCGTTTACATCCAGGAAAACGATTTGTATACAGGCATAATGATATGGAGAGTTTTGAAAAAAACATGAAAAGAGCTGTTAAAATGGCTGAAAAAACAGGAGGAGGAATTTTAGCAATTTCTGAGGGTGTTTTTGGAATGAGAGGAGAACAGGGTCGATTAAAGGAAATTGTAGCCCTTAAGGAGAAATATAATTTTAGATTATTAGTTGATGATGCTCATGGTTTTGGAACTTTAGGTGAGGGAGGTAGAGGAACCGGTTATGAACAAGGAGTTCAAAATGATATAGATGTATATTTTGCAACCTTTGCTAAATCTATGGCAGGTATTGGTGCTTTCTTAGCTGGTGACAAAGATGTGATTCAATTTTTACAATACAACATGCGTTCGCAAACTTTTGCAAAAACATTACCAATGGCAATGGTAAAAGGAGCACTAAAACGTTTAGATATGATTCGTACCATGCCTGAGTTAAAGGATAAGTTATGGGAGAATACTAATTCACTTCAATCAGGTTTACGCTCTGCTGGATTTGATTTAGGAACAACTCAAACTTGTATTACCCCTGTATTTTTAAAGGGTGATGTTCCCGAGGCTATGGCTTTAGTCCATGATTTAAGAGAAAATCATGGTGTATTTTGTTCCATAGTAGTTTATCCTGTGATTCCTAAGGGTTTAATAATATTACGTTTAATACCAACTGCTTCGCATACACAGGAAGATATTGATGAAACTATTATTGCATTTTCTGCAATTAGAGATTTATTAGAAAATGGAACTTATAAAAAAATTGCAGCTTCAATGATGGAAGCTTAATTTTAAAAAATAGTATCATTAAACATAAAAAAAACCATCATTTGTGATGGTTTTTTTATGTGAGTAAATTTAGTTTTATCTTCTATCTCTCCTTTTTCTTCCAAATCCTGAGGGTCTTCTATCACTACCAGAATTTCTATCAGGTCGATCTCCACCAGCTCTTGAAGAACTTCTACTTCGATTGCTGCCTTCGCTTCTTCGACCCCCAGATAATTTTTCAGAATTTCTTCGTCTACCAAAACCACCATCTTTTTTCCCGAAAGATTTTTTACCTCGTCTTCCACCGCCACGTTCTTTTTTTGTGATTTCGATATTGACACCTCTACCACTAAACTCAGGTTGGTTATCTGCAAAAGCACTTAAAGTTTGTTCTTCAAATTTTTTATCAATTTCAAAAAATGAAAAGGTATCTAAAATATCTATAGCACCAATTTCTATATTGTCAGTAATTTTTTGATCATTTATAAGTCCAATTAACCTCGCTGGATTTAGACTATCTTTTCGGCCAATATTGATAAAAAAGCGAGTCATATTTTCATTAGAACCTCTTCCGTTTCTGCCTGTATCTCTAGATGATAGATCATTTAAATCTCTTGCATTTTCATAATAAGAGAGGAAGGAGTTAAATTCTAATGAAACAAATTTCTGAATTAACTCTTCTCTACTTAATCCCTCTAATTTTTCATAGATACTAGGTAAGAAATCTTCAATTTCGCTTTGTTTTACCTCAATAGCATTTACTTTATCTATTAGATGCATTAATTGATTTTGGCAAATCTCTTTTCCACTAGGTACTTTCCCTTGATCAAACTTTTTCTTAATAATACGTTCTATAGCTCGAATTCTCCCTTTTTCTTTATTATTGACCAATGCAATAGAAATTCCTGTTTTACCAGCTCTACCAGTTCTTCCACTTCTATGGGTATAATTTTCAATTTGATCAGGTAATTTGTGATTAATTACATGAGTCAGACTATCAACATCTAAGCCTCTAGCAGCTACATCTGTAGCGACTAAAATTTGAACAGTTTTCTTTCTAAACTTACCCATAACAGAATCTCTTTGAGCCTGAGATAGCTCACCGTGAAGTGCATCTGCATTATACCCATCCTTTATTAAATTATCTGCAACCTCTTGAGTTTCCCGTCGCGTTCTACAAAAAATAATAGCATAAATATCTGGGTTTAAGTCCGCTATTCTTTTAAGTGCTTGATATCTTGTTCTTTCAGTAACTAAGTAATACTCATGACTTACATTATCAGCACCTGTATTTTTTTGACCAGAAGTAATTTCAACAGGTTTAGTCATATAGTTTTTTGCTATGGCTTCAACTTCTCTAGGAAAAGTTGCAGAAAACAAAAGGGTTTGTTTTGTTTCTGGTGTAGCTTCTAAGACTTTATCTAATTCATCTTTAAAACCCATATTAAGCATTTCATCAGCTTCATCGAGAACTAACCACTCTATATTGCCAAGTTTTAGTGCTCTTCTGTTTATTAAGTCTACTGTTCTTCCTGGAGTACCAACAACAATTTGCGCCCCTTTTTTGAGTCCTCTAATTTGTTCTTCAATATTAGCCCCACCATAGACAGTAACTACTTTTATGTTGGGCATGTATTTGGAAAATTCTTTAATGTTGTTTCCAATTTGAACAGCTAGTTCACGGGTAGGAGATAAAATAATAGCTTGTGTGTTTTTACTGGTTTCATCTGCTAACTGTAAAATTGGCAAACTAAATGCTGCTGTTTTTCCAGTTCCTGTTTGTGCAAATGCTTTTAAATCGTCTACTGAAGATATAATTTGTGGAATTGCTTTTTCTTGAATAACAGTTGGTTTTTCATATCCTAAATCTGTTAAAGCTTTGTTGATAGGTTCTTTTAGACCTAATTCTAAAAAAGTTGACATACTGTGGTTTTATTGATCCACAGACACCCATCTGTAAATCTGAATTTATATTACGACTTGTTTTTAAATGAAGTTTTCATTAAAAAACGTGCAAATGTAGGGTAAATAAACTTATAAAGGATGTTTTAGTAACTTTACTTTTTAGCTAAAAGTTCAATTTGCTTAAAGATTTTTCTTGAAGATAAAGATGCATAGTCGTTTGTAACATAACCTTTTTCGTCAATTAATATAGTTCTGGGTAATTTACTAGATAAAAATAAATTAGCTTTACTATCCTCATCAAGGTAGTACTGAGATTTAATGTCTAACTTATAGATTCTATCATTATGGTCTCCAATAATTTTAACACCAATAAAATTTAATGATGAATATTTTTTAGATAGATTTTTAATTCTAGTAGCAATAAAATCTTTGCTTAAAAATTCCGGATTCCAAAAAAATAACACTGTTTTTTTATTTTTACAAAGTTTTTTGATAGACCTTTTTGTCTTATTGTAGTCAGTGATTTTAAAATCCTTTAATAGAATACCTTTCTTGATTTTTTTACTGTCTAAAATGAGATTTTTGGCTAACGTTTGATCTTTTAGGCTTGTACTCAATTTCAAGTAAACATTAAATATTTCTTGATTGATATCGCTTGATGAATTTCTATAAAAATGTGTGATAAAGATTTTTCTTAACATATCATTTCTAGAATTTTCATAGTCAAATAATTCTTCATGTGTAGTATTAAGTAAATCAATAGTGAATTCATCAGAAGTCAAATCATGTCCTAAAGAATGAGCTTTATTGTATAAACTGCTAACAATATAATCTCTGTATGCATAAAAAAACATCAAATCATCTTTTTCTGAAGAAATAATTTCTCTATGTTTATAGAAGTTTGAAGTTAAATCTACATGTATTTCATCATTTATTTTTGCTGAGTGTGCTAGCGGATAGTTTTCAACTTTAGAATACAGCGGATAGGTGAGAGCAATCTTGAGAACATTATTAAACTTATCAGTCGATTCAGCAAAGTTTGTTATGTAGTCATGATAGATAGATAATTTTGTTTCTTCAATTTTAGTAACTTTATCAATGAATTCGGATGGTGGTAAATCATAATAAGAATAAAATATTTTTTTATCTTTTTCTGATTCGATAAAACTATCAATTAATAAATTATTTTTTTCAGCTCCTTTTCCACTAAAGACAAGTGTTTCATCAAAATTCCAAGTATTCAACCGTATTAATAAACTGTCTTTGGGATTGAGGTAAACATATTGATGTTCATTGCCATGTTTAAAATAAAAAAGACCTTCATTTAAAGCGGGTATTTCACCTAAAAATGAGTTATCGTTGTTTAAATAAAAAGTGTCTAGAGGAATTTTATTATCAAATAAAACCACATGGTCGCTTTTAGGATTAATTATTTTTCCTCCAAAATATGTACTATCACATACAGTTTTTGTTTCACAACTGGTAATAATTGTGACCAAAAAAAATATTATAATCCTATTAGATCTAAAAGTATTATTTATAAAACGCATTACTATACAAAAATACATATCTAAATAAGGCAAGCTTGTTAATTGCTTGTTAAAAGAGATAATCAACAATATTATGTTTTTATATACTTGACAAGCAAATTTAGAGTACAAGAAAAAGCTGTTTTGTGAGTTAATCATTCATAATTTTGATTAAAAACCTAAATCAATTTAGTATTTTTGCAAAAAAAATAAAAAAACATAAATGTTATCAGTTTCAAATTTATCAGTCCAGTTTGGAAAACGAGTTTTATTTGATGAAGTAAATACAAAATTTCTACATGGAAATTGTTATGGTATCATAGGCGCTAATGGAGCGGGTAAATCTACTTTTTTAAAAATCATTTCAGGGAAAATGGATCCAACTTCAGGTCATGTATCTTTGGAATCAGGAAAAAGAATGTCTGTTTTAACTCAAGACCATTATGCTTTTGATGATTTTCCTGTCTTAGAAACTGTAGTTATGGGAAATAAAGATTTATTTGCCATTAAATCCGAAATTGACGCACTTTACGCTGATTACACTGATGAAAATGCAGATAAGATAGGGGAGCTACAAGTAAAATTTGAGGAGATGAATGGTTGGAATGCAGATTCTGACGCTGCAGCTATGCTCTCAAATTTAGGAATAAAGGAAGAGCATCATTACACCTTGATGAGTGAACTTGATGGTAAACAAAAAGTTCGTGTATTAATTGCTCAAGCACTTTTTGGTAATCCAGATGTGTTAATTATGGATGAGCCTACAAATGATTTAGATTTTGAGACCATTGCTTGGTTAGAGAATTTTTTAGCAAATTTTGACAATACTGTCATTGTTGTTTCTCATGATCGACATTTTTTAGATGCTGTTTGTACTCACATTTCTGATATAGATTTTGGAAAAATTAATCATTTTTCTGGAAATTATACATTTTGGTATGAATCCTCTCAACTAGCAGCAAAACAAAGAGCACAACAAAATAAAAAAGCAGAAGACAAAAAGAAAGAACTAGAAGATTTTATCAGACGATTTTCAGCCAATGTTGCCAAATCTAAACAGGCAACGAGTAGAAAAAAAATGATAGAGAAATTAAATGTAGATGACATTAAGCCCTCAAGCAGACGCTATCCTGCCATTATATTTAAAAGTGAACGTGAAGCAGGAGACCAAATTTTAAATATTGAGGGGTTATCAAAAACCTCATCAGATGGAACTTTATTTGATAACATAAACATTAACCTAAATAAAGGTGACAAAATTGCTATAATTTCTAAAAACTCTAAAGCAATATCTGCTTTTTATGAAATTATTGCTGGAGGAGAAAAACCAGACACCGGAAAATTTAACTGGGGTGTTACCACAACTCAATCCTATTTACCTCTAGATAACTCATCATTTTTTCAAGATGGTAATTTAAATTTAGTGGATTGGCTTCGTCAATATGCACAAACAGAAGAAGAAAGAGAAGAAGTTTTTTTAAGAGGTTTTCTTGGTAAAATGATTTTTTCTGGTGAAGAAGCTTTAAAGAAAAGTAATGTTTTATCAGGTGGTGAAAAAGTAAGGTGTATGCTCTCTAGAATGATGATGAAAAGAGCTAATGTTTTACTTCTAGACGAACCAACAAATCATTTAGATTTAGAATCTATACAGGCTTTAAATAACTCATTGATAAACTTTTCTGGAACTGTGTTATTTTCAACACATGACCACGAATTCGCTCAAACTGTAGCAGATAGAATCATAGAGATAACGCCTAATGGTGTTATAGATAGAGAAACCTCTTTTGATGAATATTTATCAGATTCAAAAGTAAAAACTCTTAGAGAGAAAATGTATCAATAAATATAATTACTTATTTTTCAAAGGACTAATTATTTTAACGTCACTAAAGGAGATAGCACCACGAATTACTCCATCAATTGAACTTTTTAAGGCTTCAATTAATTGCATCTTTAATTGAGATTTGTGATAGATTAAACTTACTTCTCTAGCAGGTCGAGGAGATGTAAAATCTCTAAGAAGTTTTTTGTCAATTTCATTTAAATCAAGCGTGTGCAAATACGGTAATAGTGTCATTCCTAAGCCTTCTTTTGAAAGTTTTATGAGTGTATTAAAACTTCCACTTTCCAACTGAAACCCTTTATTATTATCTGCTTTATAAGTTCTACATAAATTAATGATACTATCTTTAAAACAATGCCCGTCTTCTAATAGCAATATATCTTCCATTTCCAATTCATTTGATTCAATTTTTTTCTTATGAAATAAACGATGTTCTTCCGGAATTAATCCAACAAAAGGTTCATAATATAAAGGCATTTCCTTGATCATTTCATTTTCAAGAGGTGTAGCGGCTAAACCAGCGTCTAGATGGTTGTCTGATAGTTTTTTTATAATTTCTTCAGTGGTAAGTTCTTCTATGATCAATTTTACTTTTGGATATTTCTTAGTGAAATTATTTAGAAACATGGGGAGTAGTGTTGGCATCACTGTAGGAATAATACCAAGTTTAAATTCTCCTCCTACAAAACCTTTATGTTGATGAACTATATCTATGATTCTATTACTTTCATTAACAATAACTTTAGCTTGCTCCACAACTTTTAATCCCAAATCTGTTAGCTCAATAGGTTTTTTAGAACGATTAAAAATTAAAATACCCAAATGATCTTCTAATTTTTGAATTTGCATACTAAGTGTTGGTTGAGTAACAAAACTATGCTCAGCAGCAATAGTAAAATTTTTATATTCTGCTACTGAAAGAACATATTTTAATTGGGTTATGGTCATGGTATAATAATTTATTATAAAAATAATAAAAACTATCAACAATAACTATGGTTGATTTAAAATATTATTAATGAAAATAGAAATTGAAAAAGTAAAGATTGTTTAAAGATTCCAAAACTTACGTTTTTTATGTAATTCATCCTCTTGTTTAGCATAATCATCAGTTGAAATGACTTTCAAGAAAGATGGGTGCTGTTCTATGGCATATTCTATTTTAGTAACAATATCAGAAATTTCATCATTTTCATAATCAATTTTAAGGGGCTCTTTTACAACCATAGACTGAAGTACATTTCTTTTCTTTATCATTAAACCTTTTTTATCAAAAGAGCGTCTAAATCCATCAATAACGATTGGAACTACAATAGGTTTATATGTTTTAATAATGTGTGCAGTTCCCCTTCTAATTGGTTTGAAAGGGGTTGTTGTTCCTTGAGGAAAAGTAATTACCCAGCCATCATCTAAAGCCATACTTATGTTTGAAATGTCCGACATTTTCACCTGTCTACTTACATTTTCTCCAGCACTTCTCCAAGTTCTATCAATAGATACAGAGCCTGTGTAAGCAAATATTTTTGGTAATATACCAGAACGCATTGTTTCCCCTGCGGCAATATAGTATAAGTTTAGTTTTGGATTCCATATGTAACCAACATTTTTAATATTATCATCCCTACCTTTTAAAGAAGCATTAAATACATGAAACATAGCAGCTACATCTGCAAAATAGGTTTGGTGGTTAGAAATGAAAAGCACATTATTATCAGGAAGATTTCTTAAAATCTCAGAACCTTCAATCTGTAAATTATTAAAACTTCTGTAGCGGCTATGGGAAATCACACCGAGAATTCTAATTAGCATTTTTTTAATCCATAAAATATGGCCAAAAGGATTCTTTTTAATTAAAGGCATTAATGGTAGTTGTTATAAATTACTTGCTAAAGTACAAAAGAATTTATGGTTTGATATTTTTTAAGATCTCTTTAATTTCACTCAAGATCATTGCCGTAGCTCCCCATATAATTGAACCATTAATATTAAAACATGGTACAGAAGTTTCACTCATATATGAGTTTGTTATTGCTATTGCTCCTATATTGTTATCATTTAAAAGATCAAAAAGTGAAATCTCTATAATTTTAGCAACTTCAGGATTTAATTTAAATACTGGTTTTGAATTGGTCAGGCCAATAAATGGAGTCACTAAAAAATTACTTGGAGGAATATAAACCTCTGTAATTTCTCTAATCATTTTAATGTTTTCTTTTAAAATTCCAACCTCCTCATAAGTTTCTCTAAGTGCAGTTTCTTTTAAATTGAGATCTGATTTTTCAGTTTTACCTCCAGGAAAACTTATTTGTGCGGAATGAGTTCCGTTGTAACTAGCTCTTTTTGTCAGTAATAAAGAAACTTTATTTTTTTCATTTGGATAAAAAAGTGCTAAAACTGCTGCAATTTTTGGTTTACTTGCTCGTATTTTTTGTGCATCATACCCTAAACGCATTTTGGGAGCTAATTTAAATTGAGCTTCAACGCCCAGCGATTTAATACTTTTTATCTGATCTATATGGTTTTTAAAGAGCTCAAACGTCATAGATTATTTTTCTTTTTGAAAAGAAATCCAAAACCTACTCTCCGCAAAAATTTTTTTTCAAAATCCCAAAAAAACTTAAATTGACCAAATAAGAATCCTACAATTGGAAGTGTTAATTGATATATTGGAAAAATAATTAGTATTCTTAGCGGCCAATATAATAAACCATTTGTTGATGATTTATAAATTCCTAATACAGACATAACAGGTTCTGCAACCCAAGCAGCAAAAGAACCATTAATAGCAAAAACAATAAAAATTAGAACTATTTGAAAATTAGAAGTTATGCCCCAACGTGTTTTTAATTTCTCCATTAAAAATAAATATACCGGCAAAAATAAAGGATTAACTATTGATAAAAAAGCGAAACTAGATAAGATTAAAAAGATTATATATCTAGTATTTTATTTATCTTTCAAGCAAATAATTTTATAAGACATAATAATGAAGAAATTAGCACTGCATTGGCAGATATTATTAGGAATGTTATTAGGAGTAATTTTTGCTTTAATAATGACAAATTTTGATTTTGGAAAAGAATTTATCAAAGATTGGATAAAACCCTTTGGTACCATATTTATAAATTCATTAAAATTGATTGCAATTCCATTAATACTTGCGGCGCTGATAAAAGGAGTCTCTGATTTAAAAGACATCTCTAAACTATCTAGAATGGGTGGCAGAACTATAGTTACTTATGTAATAACCACTGTTATTGCAGTTTCCATTGGTTTACTTCTTGTTAATATTGTTAAGCCTGGTAATTCTATTTCTGAGAAAACCAGAGTAGAATTAGTTGATGGTTATAGTGATAATACCACAAAATATAAAGATGAGGCATCTAAGCAAAAAGAAAGTGGCCCATTACAAGCCCTAATCGATTTGGTCCCACAAAATATTTTTTCTGCTGCCACAAGCAACAGAAATATGCTACAAGTAATTTTCTTTGCAATGTTTTTTGGAATAGGATTAATTCTAATCCCTGAAGAAAAAGGAAAAACAGTAAAAGGTTTTTTTGACGGTTTTAATGAGGTTATTCTCAAGATGGTTGATTTAATAATGTTAGCAGCACCTTATGGTGTTTTCGCATTATTAGCAGCTTTGGTAGCAGAATCTCCAAGTGTAGATTTATTCAAAGCTTTGGCTTGGTATGCATTGACTGTAGTCTTAGGATTAGCTTTAATGATTGTTTTTTACAATATTCTAGTTTATGTATTTACAAAAAAAAGACCAAGCTTTTTTATGAAAGCGATCTCACCAGCACAATTGCTTGCATTTTCTACCAGTTCAAGTGCAGCAACTTTACCTGTTACTATGGAAAGAGTTACAGAACATATTGGAGTAGAAGAAGAAGTAGCAAGTTTTGTTTTACCTATTGGTGCCACTATAAATATGGATGGAACTAGTTTATACCAAGCAGTTGCTGCGGTTTTTATTGCACAAGCATTTGGTATGGATTTGTCTTTTGGTACACAGTTAGGTATTATTGCAACAGCAACCTTAGCTTCAATTGGTTCAGCAGCAGTTCCAGGTGCTGGAATGGTCATGTTGGTAGGTGTTTTAGGATATGCTGGAATTCCTGAAGCAGGCTTGGCTCTTATTTTTGCTGTAGACAGACCTTTAGATATGTGTAGAACAGTGGTTAATGTTACAGGTGATGCAGCAGTATCGATGTTAGTTGCTTTATCTGTAGATAAATTAGGAACTCCTACTCAGAAAAATTGGGATGATAATTATGAAGTCTCAAAAAATTAATAGTAAACATAGTTAATTCTTAAAAATTTAATTCAAAATTTTAGAATATCATAAAAAGGAGTTTTTAACAAATAAATAAACCATTATGTTTGGTTTTGCAGAAATAAATTTGCAAAATTTGCTTAACATTTAAAGAAATGAAATTTAATCAAAATCATCATCATCATTTTTACCATTCGACTCAGGCGAAGTAAAAGTGTATTGATTAAATTCAGCATATTAACAACCCGTTTGAGACAATCAAACGGGTTTCTTTTTTTATATAACTCTTTGATTTTTTCAAATTATTTAAAAAATAACCGAACTATCGGAATAATATTATGACTACATTAAGAATTGCAATTCAAAAATCTGGGAGATTAAATGAAGACTCCCTTAAAATTATTAAAGATTGTGGAATCTCAATAGATAACGGAAAAGATCAATTAAAAGCCTCGGCTAGAAACTTTCCTCTAGAGGTTTTTTATTTAAGAAATGGTGATATTCCTCAGTATCTGAAAGATGGTGTTGTAGACATTGCTATTATTGGTGAAAATGTATTGATTGAAAAAGGAGAGGAGATTACATTTACGCAACGTTTAGGGTTTTCAAAGTGCAAAGTTTCTCTAGCGATCTCAAAAAATGAAACCTACACAGGCATTGATTATTTTACCAATAAAAAAATAGCTACTTCCTATCCAAACACCGTAAAAAAATATGTACAAGACAAAGGAATCAATACAGATATTCACATTATAAACGGTTCTGTAGAAATTGCACCAAATATTGGATTAGCTGATGGTATTTGTGATATTGTATCTAGTGGTAGCACCTTATTCAAAAATAATTTAAAAGAAGTTGCTGTTTTGCTAGAATCTGAGGCAGTATTGGCTTTATCACCAAAATTATCTGATGAAAAGCAACGTATTTTAAACAAATTTCAGTCTAGAATTGAATCCGTTTTAAGAGGGAGAAATTCTAAATATGTTTTGATGAATGCACCAAACAATAAGTTGCAAGATATTTTAAAAGTATTGCCAGGAATGAGAAGCCCAACAGTTTTGCCTTTGGCAGAAGAAGGTTGGAGTTCTGTGCATTCAGTAATTAGTAAACACCAATTTTGGGAAATTATAGATGAATTAAAAGAAAAAGGAGCAGAAGGTATTTTAGTTTGTCCAATTGAGAAAATGGTATTGTAATGAAAAATATACTATTTCCCAGAAGAGATCAGTGGTCTCAAATCTTAAAAAGACCAACACAAACGGTTAAAGAAATTGAAGCAACAGTCAATGAAGTTTTTGATGATGTTCAGGTAAATGGCGACAAGGCTATCAGTACATACACGAAACAATTTGATAAGGTTAAGTTGTCATCATTTTTAGTTACTCAAGATGAAATTAAGACGGCAGTTCAGTCCGTCTCTGATGAATTAAAATCAGCTATTCAATTGGCAGCTGCTAATATTGAAAAATTTCACAGTGCTCAAAAAACAGAGAAAGTATATCAAGAAACCACGCAAGGTGTAGTTTGTTGGCAAGAAAAAAGACCCATACAGAAAGTTGGTTTGTATATTCCTGGAGGAACTGCACCACTATTTTCTACAGTTCTAATGTTAGCTATTCCGGCAAAAATTGCAGGATGCCAGGAAATTATTCTGTGCTCGCCTCCAAATAAAGAGGGTGAAATTGCTAATGAAATTTTATATGCTGCTAGCCTTTGTGGTGTTACTAATATCTATAAAGTAGGAGGGATCCAAGCGATTTCAGGATTAACTTTCGGAACAGAAACCATTCCAAAAGTTTATAAAATATTTGGTCCTGGTAATCAGTTTGTAACTGTTGCAAAACAGCTAGCTACTAAATTTGGAGTAGCTATAGACATGCCAGCTGGACCAAGTGAACTATTGGTGATGGCTGATGAATCTGCGAATGCATCATTTATTGCGGCTGATTTGTTAAGTCAAGCAGAGCATGGAGCAGATAGCCAAGTACTATTGGTTTCTACTTCAGAAAAGTTAATTGAAAAAGTATCCTCAGAAGTTGACTTGCAACTTAAAGAGCTTCCTAGAGTAGAAATTACAACCAAAGCCATTCAGAATTCAAAATCTATTCTAGTAAAAGACTTCAAAGAAGCCTTGGCTTTAATTAATGAATACGCTCCAGAACACTTTATTGTATGTACAAAAAACAATGATTTTTTTATTAACGGTATTAGCAATGCAGGTTCTGTATTTATAGGAAATTATACTCCTGAAAGTGCAGGAGACTATGCTTCAGGAACTAACCATACTTTGCCAACCAATGGATATTCAAAGGCCTATTCAGGTGTAAATTTAGATAGTTTCACTAAAAGTATCACGTTTCAAGAAATAACTAAAACAGGAATTCAAAATATTGGACCCTCTATTGAACTCATGGCAGAGGCAGAGGGTTTGCAAGCACATAAAAATGCAGTAACCCTTAGATTAAAAGATTTAAAATGAAGGAAATAAAAGATCTAATTAGAGAAAATATAAAATCACTAGCGGCTTATTCTTCTGCAAGAGATGAATTTAAAGCGATGTCTTCAGAGTTTGTTTTTATTGATGCAAATGAAAATCCTTTTGATACAGGTTTAAATAGATATCCAGATCCGCAACAGAATTTAGTTAAAGAAGCATTATCTAAAATGAAAGGAATCTCCAAAGAACAAATACTTTTAGGAAATGGGAGTGATGAAGTATTGGATTTAATTTTCAGGGTTTTCTGCGAACCTAGAGAAGATAATGTAATTATTTTACCACCTACTTATGGTATGTATGAGGTTTTGGCGAATACCAATGCTATTGAGTTGGTGAAAATTCCTTTAGTTGAAAATTTCCAGCCTAATGTTAAGGAGATTGTAAAAGTTCAAGACGCTAAAACCAAAGTATTGTTTCTATGTTCACCCAACAATCCAACAGCCAATAGTTTTGATGCTAGTAGTATAGAAACTTTAATCAAAGAATTTAATGGAATTGTAGTTATTGATGAGGCGTATATAGATTTTTCTTCTGAAGACAGCTGGCTAGGTAGGTTGGGTGAATTCCCAAATTTAATAGTTACGCAAACTTTATCTAAAGCCTATGGTTTAGCTGCAA
>CBFHOD010000004.1:57495-67432 GCA_965657365.1 Flavobacteriaceae bacterium | reverse complement strand
TATCCTTTGTATCCGTGACAGAAGATAACCAATGGTTTTTGTTTGTTAGTTTGATTAAAATACAAATCTGTACTAATGGATTTTTTGTATTTACCTTTAATTGGAAAGTTTTTTAGAATTTTCATAATTCATATAAAAATAATTAAAGTTTATAATACCAAGTATTTTTTTGTAACAAATATGTAAATTACACGTCTTAACATTGTAAAACTAAAAAAACTTTAAAATGAAAAAAATTTTATTACTAGTAATAGCTATAACTGCAAGTATTTCAGTGAACTCCCAAACAGCTGAAGAAATTATAGCAAATTATTTTGAAAATACAGGAGGAATAGAAAACTGGGCAAAGTTAGAAGGAATTAAAATGAGTGCAAAAGTAAATCAGGGTGGTATGGAAATTCCGTTAGAAATTACTCAGCTGAAAAATGGTAACCAAATGACCGTAATTAATTTTCAGGGTTTAGAGCTTAAACAAGGAGTTTTTGATGGTGAGGTCTTGTGGAGCACTAATTTTCAGACACAAAAAGCCGAAAAAAGTGATCAAGAATCTACAGACAATATGAAACTTCAATCAAAAGATTTTCCTGATGCTTTTTACAATTATAAAGAGAAAGGATATACATTAGAGTTGTTGGGTAAAGAAGATTTAGAAGGAACAGAAACCTTTAAAATTAAATTAACTCAAACACCCATGACTGTAGATGGTAAAAAGGTAGAAAATTCAAGTATTTATTTTTTTGATGCTGAAAATTTTGTTCCTCTTGTTGTTCATTCTGAAGTAAGAATGGGTCCAGGTAAAGGGATGGTCAGCGAAATTAAATTTAGTGATTATCAGGAAGTTGATGGCTTGTATTTTCCATTTTCTATGACTCAAGGAGTAAAAGGTGGCGGTGGACAGCCGATTACCATGGATAAAATTGAATTAAATCCAACTGTAGACATAGGTGCTTTCAAATTTCCAGAAGAAATTACAGAAGAAGAAAATAAAAAATAATCATAGCAGTAAAAAAAGAGTCTGTATAAATTTATACAGACTCTTTTTTTTACCAATCAATCATAAAACCTTACAGACATGAAAAAACTAATAATCTTAGTTTTGGGAATGGTTTTGCTGTCTTTTAGCAGTGGTGCCCAAAACTCGTCTTCCATTGATTTAAAAAATTTATTTGGAGATTTAAGAGCCCGACACATAGGACCCGCTTTAATGAGTGGTCGAATAAATGATATGGAAATCCATCCAACTAACAACCAAATTATTTATGCTGGAACAGCTGGTGGAGGTGTCTGGAAATCGAATGATGCAGGGACTACATTTAATCCAATATTTGATGATCACAGCCAATCCATTGGAGCTGTAGCCCTAGACCCTAATGACCCTGATAATATAATTTATGTTGGAACAGGAGAAACTTGGACTAGAAATAGTGTCTCATACGGAGATGGTTTATACAAATCAACAGACGGTGGTTCAAATTGGAAAAAACTTGGTTTTGATAAATCAGAACGTATTGCAAATATTATTGTAAATCCAAAGAATTCTAAAGAGGTATATGTTGCAGTTTTAGGAGCCTTATGGTCAGATAGTGATGAACGAGGTGTTTTTAAATCTTCTGATGGTGGTAAAACTTGGAGTAAAATATTATATGTTGACGAAAAAACTGGAGCTGCAGACATGACCATAGATCCTAAAGACCCCTCTATTCTATACGTTTCAATGTGGGAATTTAGAAGAACAGCTTGGTCTTTCTCATCTGGTGGTGATAATAGTGCATTGTATAAATCTACAGATGCTGGAAAAACTTGGAATAAAATTCATAATGGATTTCCTGACGGTCAATTAGGTAGATTAGCCATTGCAGTAGCTCCATCAGATGCAAATATCTTATATACAGTAATTGAAGCAGAAGACCCAAAGCGAAAAGGGTTGTATAGAAGTGATGATGCAGGAGCTAATTGGAAACAATTAAACAATGATTTCGGAATTACAGTTCGCCCTTTCTACTTTTCAAGAATTACAGTAGATCCAAGAAACCCAGATGTTGTGGTAAAAGGAGGTCTTTCAGGTTCAATTTCTAAAGATGGTGGTAAAACATTTAAATCATTAGGAAATATGCATAGTGATATTCATGATATTGTTTTTGATATTCATGATTCCGACAGAATGTATGCAGGTACAGATGGTGGAGTCTATCGTTCTTGGAATGGAGGTACCACAATGGAAATTGTAGAAAATTTACCCTTATCACAGTTTTATCATATAAGTGTTGATGATGCTGAACCTTACAATATTTACGGAGGGCTTCAAGACAATGGTTCTTGGTATGGGCCATCTTCATCGAGTGGGGGTATCAATGCTGGTGATTGGAATTCTATTGGAGCAGGTGATGGTTTTAGAGTATTAAAACATCCAACTAAAAATATCATTTATTCAGAAATGCAAGGAGCAGAAAATGTTTGGAGATATGATGTTGACAATAAGTTGGTAAAGACAATCCAACCTCTTGAAAAAGCAGGGTATGAAGATTTGCGTTTTAATTGGAATGCACCCATGGCTATAAGTGTTCATCAACCAGATCGTTTTTATATGGGTAGTCAGTTTCTTCATAAATCTGAAGATATGGGAGATACATGGAAAATTATTTCTCCTGATTTATCTACGAATGATTTAACGAAACAACAACAGTCAGATTCTGGAGGGTTATCAATGGATAATTCTGGAGCTGAGAATCACACAACAATTTTTACAATTGCTGAATCTCCCCTTGATGAAAATGTGATTTGGGTAGGTACTGATGATGGAAATGTACAAATAACAAAAGATGGTGGTAAGAACTGGAAAAATGTTGTTGGTAATATTCAAGGGTTACCCAGCAATACTTGGACCTATCACATAGAAGCAAGTGTTCATGGTAAAGGAACAGCATATGCTGTTTTTGACGGTCACAACGGTGGTGATATGCAGCCATATGTATACAAAACATCAGATTTTGGAACTACTTGGACTAACATCATTACAGACAATGTTATTGGCACCTCTAGAAATATTCAAGAAGACTATGAAAATGAAAATTTATTATTCCTAGGAACAGAATTTG
Source organism: Flavobacteriaceae bacterium (assembly GCA_965657365.1). Classification (GTDB taxonomy): domain Bacteria; phylum Bacteroidota; class Bacteroidia; order Flavobacteriales; family Flavobacteriaceae; genus Polaribacter. The sequence continues at coordinate 64,337 of CBFHOD010000004.1, read as the reverse complement.
GACTTTACATTACTGCTGATGGAGGAAAAAATTGGGAAAAATTCACTAAAAATGTACCACCAGTAGCTGTTCATTTTATAGATCTTCAAGAACAAACCAATGATTTAGTTCTTGGAACACATGGTAGAGGTGTAATAATTATTGAAGATATTTCACCTTTACGCGAAATCACTTCTGAAATTTTAAAGTCTAAATTACATTTTTTTAGTTCTAAACCAATGAAGTTATCAGATGAAAGTGGGTTTGCAGGGAGTTTTGGTGCAGAAACTCAATTTGTAGGAGAAAATGCTAGTAGATCTCCTAAAATAAAATATTTGCTACCTAAACGACATACTTTTGGTAAGATGACTATGGAAATAAAGGATAGTAAGGGTGAGGTTGTTTCTAAATTATCTCCTGGAAAATCTAAAGGTATTAATATTGTAAGTTGGTCAGGAAATATCAAACAACCTAAAGTTGCTAAGGGAAAAACTCTTGCATTTGGTGGTTTTGCTACACCAAGAGTGCAGGCAGGGATATATACGGCAGTTATTACAAAAGGTAGAGAAGTTTATGAGCATGATTTTGAAATTATTTATGATAAAAGGTCGAGTTTATCGCCTGAGGATAGAAAGATGAAACATGATGTCATATCCAATATGTATAAAATGACTGAAGAATTGGCTTATATGGTTTATCAAATTGATGCTTTTATTGAAGCACCAGATACAAAAAGCAAACTAAAGTCAAAATTAAATGAACTTAAGAAAACCTTAGTCATTACAACTGGAGATAATTATGTTGGAAGTGCTGAACCGGAGTTAAGAGAAAAACTAGCAGATTTATTCAGTAAAATTGTTGGGAGTTATGACAAGCCTTCAAATTCTGAATTAGATTTTTTATCTATTATTGAAAATCGTTATTCAAAAGCAAAAGAAGACTTCAATAAGATTTCAAAAAAAATAAAATCTAAAGAGGAAATCAAACTCAAAACTTTTAAAGAATTTACAAAGTAAAATTAAAGCCCCTTTTGGGGCTTTTTTAATTTTATAGCTTACTTTAAATGATATTGTATAATTAGTTCTTCTATTTCAAAAAACTTCGTACATTTGCGCCCACTTATCACGAGTTGGTAAGATTATTAATAACCAAGGTCGAGAACCTTAAAAAATTAAAATAATGTCAGTAAAAATTAGATTACAAAGACACGGTAAAAAAGGAAAGCCATTTTATTGGATTGTTGCAGCTGATGCAAGAGCTAAGAGAGATGGTCGTTATTTAGAGAAATTAGGAACTTATAATCCTAATACAAATCCAGCAACTGTTAATTTAGATATTGATGGTGCTGTAAAATGGTTGCAAGATGGAGCACAACCAACAGATACTGCAAAAACAATTTTATCTTACAAAGGAGCTATGCTCAAAAATCATTTAGTTGGAGGTGTAAGAAAAGGTGCATTAACTGAAGAACAAGCTGAAGAGAAATTTCAAGCTTGGTTAGAAGAAAAAGCAGGAAAAGTTGCTACTAAAGAAGAAAATGTAGCAAAAGCTAAATCAGAAGCTAAAGCCAAAGCATTAGAAGCAGAGAAAGCTGTTAATGAAGCAAGAGTTGCTGCTGCTGTTGAGGTTGTTGCTGAAGAAGCTGCACCAGAGGCTGTTGCTGAAGAAGCTGTGCCAGAGGCTGTTGCTGAAGAAGCTGCGCCTGAGGTTGTTGCTGAAGAAGCTGCGCCGGAGGTTGTTGCTGAAGAAGCTGCGCCAGAGGTTGTTGCTGAAGAAGCTGCGCCAGAAGCTGCTAAAGAGAAAAAAGAAGAATCTGCTGAGTAAGCAAAAACTTTTAACGAAATGCGTAAAGAAGATTGTTTTTATTTAGGCAATATCGTTAGAAAGCATAGTTTTAAAGGTGAAGTTGTTATCAAGTTAGATACCGACGAACCTGAATTATATAAAAACATGGAATCAGTATTTGTCGAATTAGGAGGCAATTTGGTTCCATTTTTTATTAAGAAAAGTTCTTTAAGTAAAGGAACTATGTTACGTGTCCATTTTGAGGATGTTAATAGTGAAGAGGAGGCGGATTTTATCATGAAAGCAGGGATTTTTCTTCCATTAAATTTACTTCCAAAATTAGAAGGAAATAAATTCTATTTTCATGAAGTTATTGATTTTCGTGTTATAGATGAAATTCACGGAGATTTAGGTGTCTTAGTTTATATTAATGATAAAGCTGCTCAACCTATGTTTGAAATAGAGAATGGTAATGTAGAGATTTTTATTCCAATGATTGATGACTTTATAAAAAAAATAGACAGAGAAAATAAACAAATACATGTTAAAACTCCTGAAGGTCTAATTGATTTGTATTTAAATTAGAGAGGTGGCCGAGTGGTCGAAGGCGCACGCCTGGAAAGTGTGTATACCTCTCAAGGGTATCGAGGGTTCGAATCCCTTCCTCTCTGCAAAATAAAACTCGTAACGAAAGTTACGAGTTTTTCATTTTTGAATGTATCAAAAGCTTACTTTTGAAAATATAATTTATAATGAATAAGCCATTTTATTTTAAGGAGTTTAGCATTGATCAAGATAAAACTGCCATGAAAGTAGGTACAGACGCAGTAATTTTAGGAGCTTGGTGTTCATTAGAAACATATCCAAATTCTATTTTAGATGTGGGTTCAGGTACTGGAATAGTAGCTTTGATGATGGCCCAACGAAGTGACGCTCTAACTATAGATGCAATAGAAATTGATCCTAATGCATATGAGCAAAGTGTTGCTAATTTTGAAAAATCAGATTGGTCTGATCGCTTATTTTGTTATCATAGTTCTTTTCAGAATTTTTCAGAGGAAATGAAAGAAGAGGAACAAGAATATGATCTTATTATTTCCAATCCACCATTTTATAATGATTCATTTGAGACTAAAGATACATCAAGAAATACTGCTAGGTTCACTTCCTCAATGTCATTCATTGATTTACTGGAAGGGGTTTCTAAATTACTTTCAAATTCGGGTATTTTTACAACTATTATCCCTTTTAAAGAGGAACAATTTTTTATAAAATTGGCAAATAAAAACAACTTATTTTTAAATAGGGTTTGTAGGGTTAAAGGAACTGATAATTCAGAAATAAAGAGAATTATGCTAGAATTTTCTTTACATCAGAAAGAGGTAGAAGAAACAACTTTAGTAATAGAAAAAACTCGTCATGAATACACTAAAGAATATGTAAATTTAACAAAGGATTTTTATCTTAAGATGTAAAAAATAAGATAACTGTTTTAACCAACAACACTTTCAGGATTATACCCTAAATAAGGAACTTTTTTTTCTTTAAACTCAATGCCATATTGCTCTAGTTCTTTTAAAATTGGAGCATATACTTCTTTTGTAATTGGTAACTGTACTCCTGGAGTGGTAATTTCTTTATTCAGTATTTTTAGAGTAGCAATAGCAACAGGTAATCCAACTGTTTTAGCCATAGCTGTAAATGTTTGATTTTCTCCTTTTACAATTAAACTACTTTCTATCTGATGTTTTTCACCGTTTAGCTCGTAACCAAATTTATGATGCATTACAATCATATCTTTTTCATCTTCTCCTAGAGTCCAAGAGTCTGATAATATTTTTTGCAACATCTGTGCTGGTGTCGCATTACTTAATCCTATTTTTTTGGTTTGACTAAAAAGATCTAATTCTACAAGTTTGTCCCAGACGATATCATCTTGATCAATTTTCAGGTAAGATCGTAATTTCAATTCAACAGAATCGTTGGGGGAGTAAGCTAAAAATAAATTCATAAAATCTCTATAGGTCATGTTTTCAGAACCTTCAATAGTATAACTATCATCAGTCATACCCAATTGAATAAAAATATTCCAAGCTCTGGAAAATCCTACTTTTCTAATGGTCCCTCTATACATAGTGCGAATGTCTTGTAAACCATAAATACTTCTATATTTTAGAGAGTCTCTATTCGCATACGCTTCAAACTTACCATTGCCATTTAAGGTTAAGAACTCAGTTCTTCTAAATAATTTATGATATGGAATGTATTTATAGGTGCCTTCTTGGATAAACATAGCAGCTCCTCCTTGACCCGCTAACACAACGTTTCTTGGATTCCAAGTAAATTTATAGTTCCACAAATTGTTATCACTTTCCGGAGCAACTAAACCACCTGTAAAAGATTCAAAAAGTATCATTTTTGCTCCAAGATCGCTAATTCTATGAATAACCTCCATAGCACTCATATGATCGATACCTGGGTCTACACCAATTTCATTCATGAATATCAATCCTTTTTTTTCTGCTTCACTATTTAGTTCTTTCATTTCTGGAGAAATATAGGATGCTGTAACCATGTGCTTTTCGAAATGGAGACAATCTTTAGCTACTTCAATATGAAATCTAGCTGGCAACATAGAAACGACAATGTCTGCTTTTTGTATTTGCTCTCTTCGTTGTGTTTTATTAAAAACATCAAATTGTAATGCAGAAGAACTAGGGTGATTTCGAGCACTACTCTGAGCATTCGTTAAAGAAATATCTGCAATGGTAATGTGTAACTTTTCAGCTGTTGATTTTTTTTGAAGGTAGTCTGTTAAGTACGAGCAAGATTTTCCAGCTCCAATAACTAGGATATTTCTCATTATAGAATAATGTTTATTTTTGTTTGTTTATTAAACGAATTTAAAAAAAAATAGACTTAGTTAACCTCTTTCTAGAATTAGATATGAACAAAAATTTAGGAATTACTTGTATCTTTGGATTGATAGCGATCATACTTGGGGCTTTCACTAAACACGGTTTACAGGACGTATTGACTATCAAAGATATGATTAGTTTAGAAACAGGTATAAGATATCAAATTTATCATGTTTTAGTTTTATTGATTGTAAATACCTCTTCTTATTTTCCAACTAGACTAAAAAACTATGTAAGTTATGTTTTTTTCCTAGGTATTATTTTATTTTCAGGATCTATTTATGCGATTTATATTTTTAATTACCCTGCAAGTAATATTTGGTTTGTGACACCAATTGGAGGATTATTATTCATGATTGGATGGGTTCTAATGATTTATTTTTTTCTTCTCAAAGTATTCAACAAAAAAAGTGAAAAAAATAAAAACTGATTCTAACTTGTTTTAAAATTATGTTTAATTTTACTTCAAGTTATAACTAAAAAAAATTATTTTTATGATAGATACAAATACGAAAACGATTTCGTTAAATAATCTAGGAATAAATAGTTCAACAATCCATTATCAACTATCCTCCAATGAATTACACTCAATAATACTCAAAAAAGAGCAAGGAAAAGAGTCCTCTTTGGGTGCAATTGCAATTAACACCGGAGAATTTACTGGTAGATCACCAAAAGACCGTTTCATAGTTAAAGATAATATTACTAAAGATGAAGTTTGGTGGGGAGATATAAATATTCCTTTTACTTCTAAGAATTTTGATACCTTATATGATAAGGTAGTTTCATATTTATCCAAAAAAGAAGTTTTTGTAAGAGATAGTTATGCCTGTGCAGATGCTAATTATAAATTAAAAATCCGAACTGTAAATGAACATCCATGGAGTAACATGTTTGCTTTCAATATGTTTTTAAGACCCACAGTTGATGAATTAGCTGATTTTACTCCTGAATGGACGATCATTAATGCTCCAGGTTTTATGGCTGAGGCTTCAGTAGATGGTACTCGACAACATAATTTTGCGATCTTAAATTTTACAAAAAAAATTGCATTAATTGGTGGTACAGGATACACTGGAGAAATAAAAAAAGGGATTTTTTCTGCACTAAACTTCATTCTTCCTGTTTTTAAAAAAACATTACCAATGCATTGCTCAGCAAATGTTGGAAAAGATGGAGATACTGCTATATTTTTTGGTTTGTCTGGTACAGGAAAAACAACGTTATCAGCAGATCCAGATAGAAAATTAATTGGTGATGATGAACACGGATGGACTCACGAAAACACTGTTTTTAACTTTGAAGGTGGTTGTTATGCAAAAGCCATTGATTTGTCTGAAGAGAAAGAGCCAGAAATTTATCAGGCCATTAAAAAAGGAGCAATTTTAGAAAATATTGTAATGAATGATAAGGGGATAATTGATTTTTCGGATACTTCCATTACACCAAATACAAGAGTAAGTTATCCTATTGAACACATAGAAAATATTCAACAACCTTCGATTGGAAAAAACCCAAAGAATATCTTTTTTCTAACCGCCGATGCCTTCGGTGTACTACCTCCAATCTCTAAATTAACTCCTAGTCAGGCAGCCTACCATTTTATATCTGGATATACAGCAAAAGTTGCAGGAACAGAAGCAGGTGTAACAAAACCTGTTCCAAGTTTTTCAGCATGTTTTGGTGCTCCATTTATGCCACTTCATCCTACCCGTTATGCAGAAATGTTGAGTGATAAAATGAAGAAAGCAGGAGTAAACGTTTGGTTAGTAAACACCGGCTGGTCTGGAGGACAATATGGAATTGGAAAAAGAATAGCTTTAAAGTATACTAGAGCTATGATTACTGCTGTTTTAAATAGAGATTTAGGAAATTATACGTATGAAGATTATCATATACACTCTGTATTTGGTGTAGCACAACCAAGAAGATGTCCAGGAGTTCCATCATCTGTTTTAAGTCCCAGAACTACTTGGAATAACGACGATGCATATTATAAAGCAGCGTTTAAACTTTCTAATGCCTTTAGGAAAAACTTTAAGCAGTTTGAAGAATTTGCAAACGAAGAAATAAGAAGAGGCGGTCCTCAACGCTACGCTTTTTAAGTATAAAAATTACCTCATAAAAAAAGCATCCTTCATGGATGCTTTTTTTTTAATA